>DASYSV010000302.1:0-3007 GCA_036010185.1 Puia sp. | reverse complement strand
TAAACTGCAGTGTTCCAATAAATTAGAATACTACCTTTTTTCATATGGCAAGCAATCGTTAGAGGTCGACTGTTTCTACAGTGGACCTTTTTTTTTCCGCACCGCCCGCCGGCACCGCCCCCCGCCTACGCATCGCCCCTCCGCGAGCATCGCCCCTCCGCCAGCATCGCCCCCACCTACGCCCCCGCCGATCATCACATTTTTCGCATATACCTAACAGTTATAGAACTTCGTCGGAGCTGCTTCGCCACGCTCCTCCTCGTTCGTAACCTTCGCCTGGGGCTCGGTTACCTCCTGAAAACTGAAATCCGCGAACAAGTCGCGGACTCAGCTTCCTATATGTAACACGCGCAGTATGCTTTTTTAATCACCCAACACCTACGGCCTAGAAGAACCAGCTGGACAATTGCGTCCTGCTCATCTGGAGCCAGTTCTGAGCCGGCTTGGGAGTGTTATCCACCAGATCGGTTTCCTCGATCTTCACCTTTACCAGGATGACCGCCTCATCGCTCATCCGATGCTGCATCTCTGCAGACAAACCTGCATTGAGCGCTTCTACACTATCGGTCTGCAAATACCCAATACCCCTGATCTTTACAAAGAAATCCTTTCCCTTCTTAAAGAAATCCAGCTTGGCGGGAATTTCACGGTCATACGCTTCGATATGCATGGCAGGCTTAGGGATCACGAACCAGATCTGACCTTCGGCATCCATTTCAACCTCGGAGATCACGTGCGTCGGGAGCTTTACGATCGATTTGCTTTCAGTAAAGAACAATGCACTCTTCAATTCCGAGATCTTGGCCTTCAGTATGCTGGTCTCTTGTTCCTGGGTGTTAGCGTATGCCATAGTTTTAATGTTGGGTATAGATTATTTTGTTTCCGTCCTCCGCTGCCTTTGTTCCGTTGGCTGCGGACGGTTAGAAGAAGACAATTGGCATACCAATCCGTAAAATATTTATTATCAGCGCATTAGAGGCGGCCTTGGGGAGCCGGATCGTCCCAAAACGGGATTCGTTTTCCAAAATTTGACCATTCCTCAATTCGACGCACAGCTTCACACCCACCAATGCCGTTCCCATCCAAACGGCCAACGCGGTGGACGCCGGGATAGCTTTCATGCCCTACGAGAGACAATAGACACTGCCCAGCCCGAACACCACGTATCCGAGCAGAGGCGCCAATGTTCCCCAATTTGAAGAGTGACTGAATAAAGCCTGCCAATGAATGGAACGTCCACGCCATCTCGAACAAGGACGCCAGAACAAGATAGAACCAGGCCATATATATTTATTGCTGTATTGCAGATTCCTTCCCGCGCACGCCCATCTCCTTCCTTCCTGGCCGGTTTATCAGGCGGCGCGCCCATCCCATCACCCGCTGAAATACAGGCTGTGCCGGCTTCTTCGCCGGGAGACATTAGACTCATTTGTCCAGGTAGGGAAGTATTGCCTTTTGCCAGATCTTATACCCCTTCTCATTCATGTGCAATTTGTCCGCGATGAACAGCTCGTCCATCGGATGTCCATGTGCGTTCAGCATCAGGTGATAAACGTCGATGAATGCCGCATGGCTGCGCTCCGCCATGAAGTTGCGGATCATATCATTGACGTCCTCCATTTCGGACATCAGCTTTTCCCTGCTGGGACTCGGCTTTATAGATACGTAAACGATATCGACATTGCCAAGACGCTTCCGGATCATGTCATACAGCTTGACAAACCGTTTATACACTTTCTTTCCTTTCTCACCCTCCGCAAGATCGTTGTCGCCGCAATAGATCACCACCTGCCGCGGGTGATAGGGATAGATGATGTCCTTCGCATACCGGATCAGGTCATCGAAGGTAGACCCGCCGAAACCACGGTTGATGATCGTATAGCCGGGAAAGTCTGTTTGTACGCCGGTCCATTTGCGGAACGAGCTGCTGCCGATGAACAGGATGGCATTGGCGGGAGGATGTTGAAGACTGTCCTTATGCTTGAATTCGGCGATCTCATTCCAGAAAGGCGGTTGTGTCGATACGACGGACGAAGAGGCAGCGACCGCCGGATTTTGCGCACTCAGCCGCCATCCGCCACAAAGCAGACAAGAGACCAATACAATCCTGGAAAGCCAGGTCGTCAGGAGTCGATTCATATGATTTCCCTATGCCACGAAGCTAAGCATTATTGTTGTAACTTCCCTTTCACGCATGGTAAGCGCTATCCTTCTGGCCGCCGGCTCTTCACAGCGTATGGGCGCTGTTAATAAATTGCTGCTCCCCTGGCGCGACAATACTATTGTCGCCACGGTCGCCGGCCATCTCCTCGCGGCAGGCCTCGAAGAGATCATCGTCGTCACGGGCCATCAGGCCCCCGGAATAGAGTCGGCGTTGCAATCCATGCCCGTCCGTTTTGTCCACAATCCATCCTTTGCAACCGGTCTTACGGGCTCTATACAGAAAGGCGTCAGCATTGCTAAAGCCGACGGTTATATGATCTGTCTCGCTGATATGGTCCTCGTCACCCCTGAAGAATACAGCCTCCTGTCCGCCGCATTCCAGGAGCGACGCGCTCTCGACGACCGTTGCATCATCCTTCCCGAATTCAAAGACACTATCGGCAACCCTGTGATCTTTTCGGCGGCCTACCGCTCGGATATTCTGCAACATCCCGAAAAAGAAGGCTGCAAATCCCTCGTCCGCTCCAACAAGGATCACCACCTTCGCGTACACATGCCCTCGGACCATGTCCTGCGGGACATCGACTACCCCGATGACTATAAGGCGCTTACTCCCACGCCCCCATGATCGCCACCGGCTTCACCCCATGATCACCACCGGCTTCACCCCCAATGATAGCCACCAGCCTCACCCCCTGAGCGCTTCTATCGCTTCCGCCGTTTTCGCCAACGGCTTCCCCAACAGCTTGCTCCCGTCTTCCGTGATCACAAAATCCTCTTCTATCCTGATCCCGCCAAAATCACGGAATGTCTCCAGTTTTTCATAGTTTATAAAGTCGAAAAA
>DASYSV010000192.1:0-8270 GCA_036010185.1 Puia sp. | reverse complement strand
ATACGATGGACGGATTTTTTTAATAATCTTTAACTACCTTTAAGAACGGGGAACGGACAGAACCGCTAACTTCATTGTGTGAAAAGATGCATTAAAAAAAATATTAAAAAATTCCCGCTCATTCGAGTGGGAATTTTTTATTTTCTTGTCATTCTGGCTCTCCATCTGGTGTTAAGCACTTGCCCTTAGTCTTGCCGGAAGGCCGGGACAGAATGACGCCTAATTAATGAGGCCCGCCTTCGGCGGGCCTCACCTTTTATTAAAAGGCCGGCTCTGTAAAGAGTCGGCCTTTTCTTATTATCTGATACGGATCTTACCCGTTTGACAATGGAGTGCGGGCAGCCGTTGCATGTTCGCTAATTTTTTGCGGACGAAGAAGAGACTGTCTTGAAGGCATCCAGACCACATTGCAGCCATTGGGCGTAGGCGGCAGGGTCCGGCGTGTAGGCGACCGGTCGTGTCAGAAGTCGCTGGTCGGGGCTGAGCAACACGTAGAACGGCTGTGAGACGCTACCAAAATTCTCCGTTTGCATCGTCGCGAATTTATCTCCGATAGTACGGATCGCCCTTTTACTACCGTCACTACTGGTGAATTCGAATTGCTGATCCTCGGGTAAGGCCTGACGGTCGTCGACATATAGGGAGACCAGGACATAGTCATTCTGGATCAAATTCTGAACGGCGGGCTTTGGCCATACCTGTTCCTCCATATGGCGGCAATTCGAACAGGCCCATCCGGTAAAATCGATGAGGATGGGTTTATGCTCCTGCTTCGCCAGCTGAACGGCTTTTTCGAAATCATTGATCAGGTGGAAATCCCGATGATAGATGCTGTAATTCCAGGGCGGCGCGATCCCGCTAAGAAGCGGCAGCTTGGCATATTCCGTGTTAGTGACTCCGGGTGCCAGGTAGAGGCCGACGGCTATAAAGAACAACCCTGTGATCTTCCGGCCTGTCGACAATCTGGCCGGCGGGGGGTCATGGTGGAACCGGACAATCCCGAAAAGAAAGAGCACCAGCGCGATGTCGATCAGCAGCCAGACCGCGACGAAGACCTCGCGTTTGAGCAGTCCCTTGTGTACGACGAGGTCGGCATTGGACAGGTACTTTACCGCCAGCGCGATCTCGATGAACCCGAAGACGATCTTGACCGTATTCATCCAGTTACCTGAGCGGGGCAGGCTCTTGAGCCATTGAGGGAACAGGGCGAAAAGCGCAAAAGGCAGTCCCAACGCCAGCCCGAAGCCGGCCATCGCCACGGTGAGTTGTACGGCACCGCCGGTTTGATTCAGCGCTCCTACCAGGAGGGAACCCAGGATCGGGCCAGTACATGAGAAGGACACGATGGCAAGGGTCAGGGCCATGAAAAAGATGCCGCCGACGCTGGTGATATTCGATCGCGCGTCCACCGAATTAGAAAAACGGCTGGGAAGGGTAATCTCGAACAGCCCGAAAAAGGAGAGCGCAAAAACGATGAATATGGCCCCGAAAATGATGTTGAGCGGGACACTGGTCGAGATTGTATTCAGGATATTCGAGTCGCTTTGTTTCAGGAAATAGAAAGGCACGCTGATCAGGACATAGATAAGGAAAATGAAGAATCCATAGAGAAACGCGTTGGCGATGCCTTTGGACCGGGAAGTGGCACGTTTCGTAAAAAAGCTCACGGTCAGCGGGATCATAGGAAAGGTGCAAGGCATGATCAAACCCAAAAGTCCGCCGAGGAAACCCAGGATAAATATGCTGAGTAGCCCCTTGGAACCTTCTGCGCCTGTGCCGCCGCATTTATTGATGGGGTTGGCGAGATCGATCGTGGTGAGCTTTAGTGTCGCGCCGGTGGATCGCAGCGCGGTGGATTTGGCGACGAGGTCGCCGTCGGCGGTCCTGCCATATCGAAATTGTTCTCCGTTGGTGACGATGGAGTCTTTCCCGTATTCGGCCATGTAGTTGATGACCCCTTTAAGATCGGAAGAGGGGCCGGTGGAAGGGCCGCCGGGGGAAGAGGGGCCGGTGGAAGGGCCGCCCGGGGAAGAGGTGCCTGTGGAAGGGCCGCCCGGCGAAGCGGTGCCGGTGGAAGGGCCTGCGGCGGGACGAAGATGAACGACCCATTCGACGTCGTCTGTAAAGAACCGGGTAGTTGCACTGAGGACTGTGTCATAGGCGGTTTGCAACCGGCCATGTTCCTCGATACCGGTGATGATCGCTTTTGCCGAGCTATCGAGGACGATGCGGGAATTGACCAGGCTATCCGGCATGGTCGTGGAATAGAGCCTCCAACCATCCTTTATATGCGCGTGCAGGACGATGGCGCCGGATTGCGAGGAGAAGTTCCAGGAGACCGGTGGCTGAGAAGAATCGTTCTGGGCGAAGACGGCGGATGAAACCAGGAGAACAACCGCCAGGGTCAGTAACGGGGGACTAGCCAAATAAAGTAAACGTCTACCCACCGATATTCACTTTTATATCGACGTCGGCCGGAGGAAGACATTCATGATCATTGCAGACCATGAATTCCACTTTGCCGGCGAGCGAGGTCTTTACATTGCTTTTCAATCTGACGACCTGGACGAATTCCACGGTCTTTTCATAATATCGTACGTCGTGGTTCCATGCGGACTCGAATTTTTTGACCAGCTGGCCTTTTTCCTTCACGGTGCCATCGAGCGTGAACAGTGGGCTTTTGGTAAACGTGAAAGTGGTTGCTATCGGTCCGTCGCCGCCCGCATCCTGCGCATACAGGTGGAAATCGCCGCCGATCGTGGCGATCATATGTATCTCATAGGTCTTTTCCGCAATTTTTTTTGCGGAATAGGTCCAGCTGACTTCTTTGCTGGATTGGGCCATGGCGACGGTGCCGGCCAGAAGGGATGCGATGAGGAGGGCTGTTTTGTTCATATCGGTGGCAAGATATGGTTTGGAATGTTACAGAAAACTAAATTTTTACGAGCCTGGCCTGCCGCTAGCGGTCCAAGGGGCCGCCGGCTGAAGGCCCGACATTAGCTGTTTCCCGCCGAGGGGTCATTTTCGACTGCGACCCCGAGGCGGGAATCACGGGCTGTGCTACGGCATCGATGAACAGGGTATGAAGGATCGTTTTGCCGTCGATGTTACCCAGCGCTGCAGAGCAGGCGCGTTCGGGATGGGGCATCATTCCGAATACGTTGCGCGTCTTATTGCAAATACCTGCTATATTTCTCAGGCTGCCGTTGGGGTTGGCGGCATCTACGATGCGGCCCTGCTCATCGCTATAGCGATAGATCACCTGGCCATCGGCCTCGAGCTCATCGAGCATTTTTTCGTCGGCATAATAGCGTCCTTCGCCGTGGGCGATGGGGATCTTCAGCGCCTTGCCGTTGTCGCCTTCGCCACGCAGGAAAATATTCCTGGAAATGAACTGTTGGTTGGCATTCCGGAGCAATGCCCCGGGGAGGAGATGCGACTCGCAGAGGATCTGGAAGCCGTTGCAGACGCCGAATACTTTGCCGCCTTCGGCTGCGAAACGGGAGATGCTTTGCATGATCGGGCTGAATCGGGCGATAGCGCCGCAACGGAGATAGTCGCCATAGGAGAATCCGCCGGGAAGGACGATGCAGTCCTGGGGTCCGAAGCCAGCAAGGGCAGTGTCTTTATGCCAAAGCATGACGACTTCCTGGCCGAGGTCGTGTTGGAGGGCGTCCTGCATGTCACGATCACAGTTGGAACCGGGAAAAACGACTACTCCGAATTTCATAGACGACGATTGGTTTGAGGGTGCAAGTTACGGATTTTCCGGGAAGGGAAAGTCGGAGGGCGGAGAGGATGGCCCTCACGAGATAGGATAATAGTTCATGAATAAGATATAAATGACGATCAGCCAATGTAAAATATTGGGTCCGATGGTTTTTGTCGGGTAATAGTAGGCGGCGGCGTGGAAAGCGGCCAGGGGCACGGCCAGGATGATCCAGTTGTCATAGGAGTCGACCCGGAGGATCAGGATGATCACGATGGCTACCATGAGGTATAACAGAAGAAGGCTCCAGCTCTTGCGTATCTGGATGAGGAATTTGCTAAGATTCTTTTGGATGAAAAACCCCCCGATGATGAAGGGAATGACGAGCCAGGCGGCGCCCATGGCCGTCCAGATGGAGGACGGGAGGGCCGGGATATTGAACACGAGGGATGGTGCGATGTCGGCCCATTTCCAGTGACCGGAGAGATACAGGACGAGGAACAGGAAATAGTAGGGGCAGGTGAATCCGAGAAGGCCGACGAACCATTCGCGTACACGGAACGGGCGCATGGTCAGCAGACCGCTGAGCACGAGCAGCAGAAAGGCTACTGCAGGGACATAGAGCAGGGATACGATACCCGTCCAGATGCCGATATTGAAGATAGTAGCGCCGGGGCGATGGCTATTGTAAAGGTCCATCATGCGGTACCAGACCCAGATCATGATCGTATTGATGAGCAGTGGGGCCGAGAAATGACTCCAGTCCGGAAGCAGCGACGTGATCAGGATATAGGACATCCCGGGCAGAAAATTGGGTTTCGGCAGGACCTTAAAGTGGTTGAATACGCTGTCGAAGAGCGTGGCCTGAGTTATCAGGAGGAGGAAGGTCAGGATCGACCAGCCGACGGGGAATGAATGAAATGCGGAGTCGAGGACGTGCAGGATCAACCGGTAAATATAGTTGTCCTCCCGATGCAAAACGGGCACCACCGGGTGAAGAAAGAGAGAAAATTTTAATACCAGCGCGTAAACAACGAGTACTAGGGCGTTTGCCGGGGTTTTTTGTTTAAAAATGCCGATCACGGTAGGTGGTGTGGTCTTAGTTAGAAATCAACTTTTGCAAAACAAAGATAATTTCTATAAAGACATGGAATTATCGATTCGTAGCTGCTTACCTGTTTGCCATAGCGCGGCATGAAATCGTACCCCCGATCCAGGTTCCGGAGGGTCGGATAGCGGGTGACCTTCCCTTCCGGGGAGATGCTCTGGTCGTTGAGCAGCAGGTTACGGCGTTCGTACAGGTTGAACAGGAAATGGAGCTCACCACCCGTATTGACCAGCTCGTGCGAGATGGAGTTCTCGGTTTCATCGTCGAACTGGCTTTTGGGGATAACGCTGCTCCACTGCAGATTGCTCTCGGCGTCGAAGGAGAGCACCATGATATTTTCCGCATGGAAACGTGTAGCATAGTTGCCGTAGTTGCGGCTCCAGGGATTGTAATAAGGGCTGTAATAATATGGTGAATAGAAGCCCCCGGGGCCGAAAGCGGGATTGTACATATAGTCCCATCGGTTGAACATATTCCCGCGGGAAGTCGTGTACAGCGACTCGGTCACGAGCAGGTAGCCTCCGTCCCTTTTGGTGATGATATGTTTGATAAAATAGTCGTTGAAAGCCATCCGGATATTGTCATCGGAGCTTTTGGCCTGGCCCCGCAGGTCATCGGTGAATACCGTGGCATTTTCCTCCACCTTCGAATCGGTGGCCTTATCCCAGATGACGGTGTACAGGCCTTCGATATTGCCACGCCGCTGTTTGTAGAAAAACCCGGAAAGGATATATCGTTTGTTGTGGTTGTCCACTTTTATCTTGATCTCATCGAGGATGCGGTCGCCGGAGCCGATATCCCTGATCGAAAAGCTGTCCGAAGTTGGGCCCTTGGTGACGACGGACACCTTGGAAATATAGTCGTTGCTACCGCTCCGCATATACCTGCCGAAGACCAGCTCTCCTTCATTGTCCAGCTGGAAATCGGTGAACAGATCGTTCCTTTCCTCCATAGGCAGAAAGATCCGGTGACGGTCGAGGACATTCAATTGCGGATCATAGAGGAAGGTGGTGAACAGGAAATTGTGGGGGTTTCGGCTATTGATCTTGAAGACCATGATCCGTTGTTTGTCCTCGCTGACGACGGTGGTATAGATCTTATTATTGGAGGCGAAGCCGACCTGTGTCGTATCGAGCTCGATCGGTTTGCCGAGCTCCTGCCCCTGGCCGTTCAATTTGACAGCCGTGCAGTAGACGATGTTCCGGTGCTGGTATTCATAGATGATATAACAGTAGTCGGGGTAGGTCACGAAATCCACATTTATGTATTTTTCCGGCATGAAGCTCAGGGGTATGCGGGACTGGAGCTTCATGTCGCTGTCGTAGATGCTGATGGCGCTGTTGGCACTATTGTTCTTGAATACCAGATAGTTACCATTGACCTTTCCGATAATTTCAAAATTGGTGCGGCGGCCGTCCTCCCTTTCGGGTTCGGAATAGGTGATCTGCTGAACCTGGGCTTTTGCCGGATGCGGAGCCAGGATCAGGGCAGACAGGTTAAGTATCAGTAGGAGGCAGGACAGGATTCTGCTCATCGTGAAAGCTCGGGTTTTTAAATGTGCCATGTAAGATAGGGAAAAGTACGGGCTTTTTTGGCCGGGGGTTGCCGGAAGGATGGGACGGGGCGGGTAAAATTAGGCTGGTGAAATGTGAATTTTGGTTGTAAATTTGGCGCCATCGTGAGCAATCAGATCAACAAAGTAAGCTTTGCTAACTTAGTCATAGCATTAGGCATCATCTACGGCGACATCGGGACCTCCCCTCTCTACGTTTTAAACGCCATTATTCACGGACGAATCATAGACGAGAAGCTGATCCTGGGTTCGTTGTCCTGTATCATCTGGACACTGACCCTACAGACCACCGTCAAATACGTTTGGCTGACCTTAAAGGCTGACAACAGGGGGGAGGGGGGCATTTTTTCATTGTATGCTCTTGTAAGGCGACAGAAAAGATGGCTCGTGATACCGGCCATGCTCGGCGGAGCCGCATTGCTCGCGGACGGGATGATCACGCCGCCGATATCGGTCACCTCAGCGATCGAAGGTCTCCGGCAGTTGCCGGCATTCCGTTTCGTAGAGCAGTGGACGATCGTTTATATCGTGATCGGTATCCTCGTGGTACTGTTCTTTCTGCAGCAGTTTGGGACGGAGTCGATCGGGAAGCTGTTCGGACCGATCATGTTCATTTGGTTCAGCATGATGGCAGTGCTGGGTTGTTCTCATCTGATCGATGATTGGGGGATCTTCAAGGCGCTGAGCCCTCACTATGCTATTGAATTACTGACCACCTATCCCAAGGGGTTCTGGATCCTTGGGGCAGTTTTCCTGTGTACGACGGGGGCCGAGGCATTGTACTCCGATCTCGGACATTGCGGCAGAGGCAATATCCGTTTTTCATGGATATATGTAAAGGCCTGTCTGATCCTCAGCTATCTGGGACAAGGCGCCTTTCTATTGGCACAATATAAGGACAGGATATTCGATACCTCCGTCGCCAATCCTTTCTACAGCGTCATGCCGTCGTGGTTCCTGATGCCCGGGATCATCATCGCTACGGCTGCCGCCATCATCGCGAGCCAGGCCCTGATCACAGGATCCTTTACGCTGATCAGCGAAAGCATGCGGCTGAATCTCTGGCCCAAGCTGCGGATCAGCTATCCGACGGAAGAACGGGGCCAGTCCTATATTCCCGCGATCAATTTTATGTTATTCATCGGCTGTAGCGGGATCACCTTATATTTTCAAACCTCGGCACATATGGAAGCGGCCTATGGTCTGGCCATCACGCTATGTATGCTGGCTACCTCGATCCTTTTTTCCAACTATCTGATCTCGAGACGGACAAGCTCTCCGCTGATCTATCTTTATCTGGCCGTTTATCTCACGATCGAGATCAGCTTCCTGACAGCCAACCTGGAGAAATTCCCGCACGGAGGCTTCGTCACGCTGATCGTGGGTGGGGGGCTGTTTGCCGTGATGTTCGTCTGGTTCAGGGCTCGTAAGATCAAAAATCGCTACGTTGAATTTGTCCGGATGGAGCATTATATCCCTCAGATACAGGAGCTGAGCAATGACCGGTCTGTCGCCAAGGCGGCCACTCACCTGGTTTATATGACCAGCGCCAACAATCCGAAGGAGATAGAACACAAGATCATTTATTCCATTCTCAATAAAAAGCCCAAACGGGCCGATATCTACTGGTTTGTCCATGTAGACACCATGGATGATCCATACACAGCCGAATATTCCGTAGAGCACATCATCCCCAATGATATTATCCGGGTGGAGTTCAGACTGGGTTTCCGTATCGAGCCGAAGATCAACCTGATGTTCCGTAAAGTCGTAGAGGACCTGGTGAATAACCGGGAAGTCAATATCACCAGCCGGTATGAATCGTTGGAAAGGAACAATGTGGTCGGGGATTTCCAGTTCATCGTCATGGAGAAATACCT
>DASYSV010000174.1:0-7296 GCA_036010185.1 Puia sp. | reverse complement strand
AAGGTAACAGCATCAGTCTCTCGCTCACCCAACAGGACGGCTGGTTGCTCTTCGCGACGGAGAACGCGATCCCCGCGGAACCTCCGGCAGCTTCCAAACCGGGCTTCGGTCTTCGCAATCTGGAAAAACGCCTAACTTTATTATACGGTGACCGGTTCACCCTTTCCACCATTCGTACGGAAACCCATTTTCAGGCCTTCCTAAAAATCCCGCTGATATGAGCCTCCGCTGTCTTATCGTCGATGACGAACCCAATGCGGTCAATCTCCTCGAAATGTTCATCCGCCAAAACACGGATTGGGACATCCATGGGAAATGTTACGACGCGAGGGAAGCCCTTGCCTTCCTAAAATCCCACCCCGTGGACCTCATCTTTCTCGATATCAATATGCCGCATCTCACCGGTATGGAAATGGCACCCCTGCTCCCACCCCAAACCAGCATCGTCTTCACCACGGCCTACTCCGAATATGCTGCCGACAGCTATGGCTTCCCTACTATCGATTATTTGCTGAAACCCATTACCCTCAAACGTTGGTATGCGGCGATGCAAAAGATAGAAGCCCATTTCGCACGCCCCGAACCGCCCGCCCAATCGGCGACCATGCCCCCGGATGATGAATATTTTTTCATCAAGTCCGGCAGGATGCTGCATAAGGTGCTGCTAAAGGATATCCTGTATTTCGAAGGAGACAAGGAATACGCCCGGCTGGTGACCCCCACCCAAAAATTGCTGCTCTACCGCCGCCTGAAAGACATCGAGGAACAACTCTCCGCGTCTTTCGCCCGCGTTCACAATTCCTATATCGTCAATATCGCCCGGCTCGATTCCATCCGGGATAACCATGTATTCATCGGCGCCAAACAGATCCCCATCAGCGAAAAATTCCGCGAACCGTTCATGCTTCGCATCCGGGAGCGGGTATTCTGATAATTTTTACCGAAATTGGGCGTTATTTACCTATGCGCAAAGCCTCCATTATCCGCATCTTCTGGATCCTGTTTTTTACCGGCCTCCTCGGCTTCATCGGCATTATCGCCCTCATCGCCGCAGGCGCCTTCGGACAGCTGCCCTCGTTGCACGAACTGGAAAACCCATCCCTCGTCCTGGCCTCGGAAGTCTATGCGGCCGACGGCACATCCATGGGAAAATACTATACCGCAAAAGGCAACCGCCTCGATGTGTCCTATAAGGACATCTCCCCCAATGTCATCCATGCGCTGGTTTCCACGGAAGACGAACGCTTCTATGAACATTCGGGCGTCGACGCCAAAGCAGTCCTCCGCGCCATCCTCCTGTTCGGCAGGGACGGCGGAGGCAGCACCATCACCCAACAGCTGGCGCTCAATATGTTCAATGGCGAGCGTTCGCACAACCGCATCTCCCGCGTCATCCAGAAACTGAAGGAATGGGTCATCGCCATCGAACTGGAACGCAATTTTACCAAAGAAGAGATCCTCACCCTCTATCTGAATGATGTCTCCTTCAGCGATAATGTCTATGGCATCCGCGGCGCGGCACGGACCTTTTTCCGCAAAGATCCCGATAGCCTCTCCGTCGACGAAGCAGCCGTACTCGTAGGCATGGTCAACAACCCCAGTTTCTTCAATCCGCGCACTAATCCCAGGGCCGCTACCGACAGACGCAACGTAGTGCTCAGCCGGATGGTGTCCAACCACTACCTGACCGAACAGGATGCCGCCGTCCTCAAGGCAAAACCCATCGACCTGAGCCACTACCGCAAGCTCGACGAGAACAACGGCCTGGCCCCTTATCTACGCGACATCCTCCGCGGAGATTTAAAAAAATGGTGCAAAGAGCACATAAACCCTGCCACCAATAAGCCCTATAATCTCTATCAGGACGGTTTGAAGATATATACAACCATCGACCCGCGTATGCAGGCCTATGCCGACGAAGCCGTCAATCAGCAAATGCCCGTTCTCCAGGCGATGCTCGACGGTCAGCGCAATATACACAACGGCTCGGTTTGGGGCCCGCATATGAACATCCTCGATGCAGCAATGCGCAATAGCGAAAGATGGCGTGACGAAGAAGACGCCGGCCTCTCCGAATCTGAGATCCGTTACAGCTTCACCGTACCCGTTAAAATGAAGGTATTCGCATGGAATGCCGCCAGGGAAAAAGATACCGTCATGACTCCCCTGGATTCCATCAAATATCACCGGCAGATGCTGCAGACGGGGTTCATGGTCATGGACCCCTTCACCGGAGCCGTAAAAGCCTGGGTCGGCGGCATCGACTTTCGCACCTATAAGTTCGACCACGTCAACGTCGGCACCAAACGACAGGTGGGCAGCTCGATAAAACCTTTTTTGTACAGCCTGGCTCTTGAAGACTTTAACTTCACGCCTACGACACAATGCCCGGCAATACAACAGTTCTTTCCCGAATATAACGCCTACGTACCTGCGAAAAGTGGCTCGCATTGGGAGCCGGGTCCCTACCCCATGGCCTATGGCCTGGCCTGGTCCATCAACGAAGTGGCCGCATACCTTATGAAATCTTTCGGACCGCAAGGCCCCCAACGATTTGCCGAATTCCTCAAACAGATCGGCATACCGACGACGGTGCAGCCCTACCCCTCTATGGCGCTGGGCGCCTGTGAGCTTTCGCTCTATGAAATGCTCGGCGGCTATACCATGTTCCCTTCGGAAGGCATCCACACCGATCCATACTATATTTCCCGCATCGAAGACAAACACGGAAACCTGCTGGCTTCCTTCATCCCGTCACACAAGGAAGTCCTGAATCAGGCCACCGCCTATACCATGACGCGCATGATGCAGGGCACCTGCGATTTCGGCACGGCCAAAGGCCTCCGCGAACGGCTGGGTCTCGCTCAGATGGGCGGTAAGACGGGTACGACCAACGACAACGCCGATACCTGGTTCATGGGCTATACCCCTCAATTGCTCGCCGGCGCCTGGGTCGGCTGCGACGACCGCTTTATCCAGCTCGAAGGCCGGTCCTCCGACGGCGGCCATATCGCCCGCCCCATCTGGGAGAATTTCTTTCGGCTGGCCCTCGCCGATAAATCCCTTGGGCTCAACAGAGCCGCCCTCTTTGCACAACCCGATAGCGTCAACGCGGCCCTGCAATACGATTATAACGGGCAATACGAAAAAGCTCCGCCTCCCGGCGCCGAAGGCACCGATCAGGGCAACGGCAACGCCGGCCAATACCAGGATTCGACTAAGGCAAAACCGGGCAACAATTATTAGCCCGCGCGCCGCAAACGCCCCATCCTAATAATCATTCGAATCGAACGCCACCAACGGCTGAAACTCATCGAAGTCGTCAAAGGTGCCGTTGCTACCCGTATTCCCGGTTCCCAAAAAACTTCTTCCACTCACCGTAAAAGCCACCGCCCCATTCCTCGAAGCACGCGGATACGACGTCCGCCGGCTCCACCGGTCACTGGGTATGTCATAGGCCCACGTGGTAGTGGCCATGCTGCTTCGGCTATTGTCCCCCGTCGTCAGGAATGCCTGCGTACCGTTCACAAAGACCGTAGCAAATTCCCGCTCGATATCCGAATACCCATCGTCGAATGTGGCCGCACTGTCATTGATGATATCGCTCAACCGATACCATTCCTCCGGCTGTGAAGGATCGAAACGCCAGAAATCCCTTACCATACCTCCGCTGTTCGAGCCCGTCACGATGTAAGCCTTGTCCATATAGACAAAAGCCGCCGCGCCACGCCGTTTCGAAAAATTACCGGAAGTACCCGGCGTCACCGACCAGCTATTCTGAACGGGGTCATACCCATAAAAATCATTCATCCAATAAACATTGAAGCCGGTGCCGATATATCCCTTCCCTTGCACGCCAAACCCGACGGCATCATACCGCGGCCTCCCCGGAAAATCCGCCTTTCTCGACCACACATTCTGCGCGGGATCATATTGATAAAAATCACTAAAGATGGAATAGGTGTCCCAGCCCGTACCTGCATAACCATAATTACCGATGCTGAATCCCGCAGCATTGCTTCGCGGGGCGCCGGGGAAGTCCTCTATCTGCGTCCAGCCGCTGTCGACATTGAAGGTCCAGAAATCATTCAGACGACCCGTTCCCCCGACGGATTCATTGAATCCGAGCCCGACATAGGCATCATCGCCAATGGTGAAACAAGTGCTGTTGCTCCTCGGATAAGCCCCAATGGCCGCCGCCTGCACCCAATTTCCCAGCTGTGTTGCCGGGATGCCCGCAGGCGTGCAGGCGAATACGACGACAAAAGAAAAAGCGATCAATGAAAGACAAAGTGAAAGAGAAGTTTTCATGTTGGAGTTTTGATTTAGGAGAAAGATCTAAGAGCGCTCAACTCACTTCTCCGATGCATTCGTCCTGTTAATGTTTCCCTTAAGAATTGTTAACAGACCTCTCTCTTCGCACCGGCATAGTAATTGCTTAACTTTACATTACTTTGTCAATTTTTTCCCATGCATGGTATAAAAGCAGTTTTGTGGGGTTTGGCTATACTCAAGATGGGTCATCGATCACCGACCGTCCCCGCCGTTCTCATTCCGCGCGTCGCGCCTCACTCTCTCATAGCTCCCACACGCCCTTTCCCTCAACACACGCCCTATCTCGGCGGGGCCATCCTGCCCGACCATATCGGCCGGTCCGCAATGGATGATACCGTCCGCTCGTTCTACCGGCAATGGAAACAACATTATATCCTTCCCGGATGCGCTCCCGATGAAAAATACGTTTGGTTCGAAGGAACATCGGGCCGCAATATCTGCGTCTCCGAAGGACAGGGCTATGGTATGATGATCGTCGCGCTGATGGCGGGCTTCGATTCCACGGCGCAGGAAACCTTCGATGATCTTTTTCGTTACGTCCAATCGCATCCCAGCACCACCAGCCCCAATCTCATGGCCTGGACACAGACCCGGTACTGTCGCAGCGTTGATGGAGGCACCGCCACCGACGGTGACATGGACATTGCCTACGCGCTCCTGCTCGCCGATGCTCAATGGGGCCGCAACAGCAACATCCCCTATCGCCAGAAGGCCATCGAGAGGATCGAAGCCATTCGCCGCGAAGAGATCAACCCGGTGACCTATACCGTCATGGAAGCCGATGCCGAGACACCCGGGAGCAGGGATTATTTCGATATGCGCCCCTCGGACTTCATGCCGGACCATATCCGGGCCTTCCGCGAGGCAACCGGCGACCCTCGCTGGGACAGCGTGCTTAACAACAATTATCTGCTCCTCCGCTACATGCAGGACACCTATAGCCCCGATGCCGGACTGGTACCCGATTTTATTAAGAATATTCGTCTTCGCCCCGGCCAGGGCTACGATGGCGCACCCAGCGCCCCGCGCGGCGACGGCGATGAGACGATGACCGCCACCGAAGAAGAGGTCTCAGCAACCCCTGCCCAACCCAATTATCTGGAATCCAAATACGACGGGAAGTACAACTTCAACGCCTGCCGCGTGCCCTGGCGCATCGCCGCGGACTACCTCGTCTCCGGAGACAAACGCGCCGCCGATTTTCTCAGCAGGATCAACCCATGGATCCGGCAGACTACCAGCGGCAACCCGGACAATATTTCCGCCGGATACAACCTTTCCGGCGAAGACCTGCCCCACCGGTATTTCGAAGCCCTCTGCTTCATCTGCCCCTTCGCGGTTGCAGCGATGACGGACGCCCACCACCAGGAGTGGCTGAACAGGCTATGGGACTATATCGTCGGATTTAAAATGAAAGATTTCGATTACTATGACAACAGCATCAAAATGATCGATCTGATCATCCTGTCCGGCAACTATTGGTCACCGGTAGCGCCATCCGCGGACCAGGCCTCCGTCCCGGGCGCGATCCGGCAATCGGCCTCATCTGCACGCTAAGATTACCTTACGACCGCCCCATCCCTGAACTCCTCCGTAGCACTCGTCACCAGCCGGTCGCCTTCCTTCAGCCCCTTCCCGAACACTTCGATCTTTCCCCCCTGCGATCTCCCGGTCTGCACATCCACCCATTCGGCCTTACGATCATCGCCAACCCGGATCACGAATAACCGCTCCGTCCCATCGACCACCGCCGAAGTCGGAACGACAAAACTACTATCCCTGTCCGGCAACGGCAGATCGACTTCCGCGACCATCCCCGGCAACAAGGTCTTGTCTTCACTGTATACATCCATCTCAGTCCTCTCTGCCCGCAAATGATTATCCAACGCCCCCGCCAGCCTGCGCACCTGTGCGGTAAATTGCCGGGTCGGCAACGCCTTCACGGTAAATTTCACCTTGTCCTTATCGGACAGATACCCCGTATACGCCTCCGGTACGGAGATCACCAGCCGCATATGCTTCTGCTCCTGCAAGGTGAACATCGGCAACTCCGATCCTTTTCCCGAAGGCCCGACATAGGCGCCCGGGTTGACGTTCCTCGAACTGATGACACCGCTGAACGGAGCCCTGATCTCGAGATACTTCAGGGTTGCCGCTACTTCATTGTAAGCCGCCTTTGCCGCATCCATTTGCGCCTGGTCGGACTTCTGCCGCGCATCCGCCTGATCGATATCATTCTGCGAGATCGTGCCCGGCGTCTTGCTCGTCTCTACTATCCGGTCATAATTCGATTTGCTGGCGATATAGATCGCTTCCTGGGACTTGACACGGGACTCTGCGCTGGCCAACTGACTCTCCAGCTCCGGGGCCTCCATCGTCACCAGCAACTGACCTTCCCGAACCTCGGATCCAACATCCACATACAATTTCTTCACAAAACTGCTCACCTTCGCATAGACATCCACCTGCTGAAAGGCGATCAGCTCGCCCGGCACATGCAGGTCGGTGGAGAACCGCCCCTTCTTCAATATAAATGTGGCCGTTCCCGCAGCGGCACTATCCGAATGAGCCGGAGCCGCAGACACACCGCTGTCCCCCTTTGCGCTCTTTTCCCCATCCGTATTCGAGCAGCCGGTTAATATCCCGGTCGAACACACCACTATCGCCAACCCCGCAACCAGATTATTTTTCATATAATGACTTTATATAGTGTTTACTTTCTTTATCAGAAGGATCCATGGAAACTGACTCCGTACCCGTCTTACCCTGCACCCACGCAAAGATCAGTGGCAACAGGAACAACGCAGCAAAGGTGCTCGCGATCAACCCGCCGATTACCGCACGTCCTAACGGTGCCGCCTGATCGCCACCCTCACCGAGACCCGATGCCATCGGTATCATCCCAACCACCATGGCGACACTGGTCATAAGAATGGGCCTGATACGCGAGGCCGCAGCCTC
>DASYSV010000089.1:0-6693 GCA_036010185.1 Puia sp. | reverse complement strand
GATGGCGGATGTGCAACGAGGACTGCCGGCGGGGGTGACGTTCCGGGTGGCCTATGACCGCAGTGAATTGATCAAGGCGGCCGTAGGGAATGTGAAGAGCAAGTTGATCGAGGAACTGGTCATCGTGTCGCTGATCGTGCTGCTGTTCCTGCTGGATGTGCGCAGTGCACTTAGCATAATCATCCAGATACCAATTAGCATTGCCACGAGTTTTATCCTGCTGAATGCCTTTGGGCTGTCATCAAATATCATGTCGTTGACGGGCATTGCGTTGGCCATCGGAGTGATCGTCGACAATGGGATCATCATGTCGGAGAATGCGTACCGGCATCTGGCCGACGAACAAGCGAGGCTGGCGGTTGCTCGGGGAGGCGTGGGTTCGCTGCCCCTGCTGACGGGAGGTAACCGATTGGACATTATCCGTAAGGCCTGTATCCAGGTATCACGCGGGGTGTTCTTTTCTACGGTAATCATTATTGCTTCTTTCTTGCCGGTGTTCCTGCTGACAGGGCAGGAAGGCAGGCTGTTTCATCCCTTAGCATATACAAAGACATTTATCCTGCTGGTTGATGCGATCCTGGTGGTAACGCTGGCACCGGTGCTGATCTCGTTGTTTATGCGGGGGCGGTTTCGCCGGGAGGGCGCTAATCCGATAAATCGCCTGCTGGAACGAGTATATGAACGGGTGCTCCGGGCCTGTTTGCGAGTTCGCTGGATGACGCTCGGCGTGAACGTGCTGGTGCTTGCAGCCTGTATACCCCTGCTTTTAAGCCTGGGAAGGGAATTCATGCCGCCATTGGACGAGGGTATGATCCTATTTATGCCGGTGACCTTACCGGATGTGTCGAATGCAGAGATCAAACGGCTGTTACAGGTCCAGGATAAGATCATCGCTTCCGAGCCTGAAGTGGCGAATGTACTGGGGAAGGCCGGCCGGGCAAATACGGCAACGGACAATTCACCGATCAGCATGGTGGAGACGATCGTGCTGCTGAAACCTAAGGCCCAGTGGCGGCCTGGTGTAACGAAGGACAGCATCATCCGGGAGCTGAACAGCAAGTTGCAGATCCCCGGGGTGACGAACGGATGGACGCAGCCGATCATCAACCGGATCAACATGCTTTCGACCGGCATACGCACGGATGTGGGGGTGAAGGTCTACGGACAGAACCTGGATACCATCAATAGCATTGCACAGCGGATACGGGCGGCGTTGAACGGCATTCCCGGTGTATCGGACCTCTATGTAGACCCGATCACGGGTGGCAAATACCTGGACATTACGGTGAAGCGGGAGGAGATCGGCCGATATGGGCTGACTGTTGATGACGTCAATACCATTGTCGAGAGCGCCCTGGGCGGCATGAAATTGACGACGACGGTCGAGGGCCGGCAGCGGTTTTCGGTGAATGCACGATACGGCCAGGATTTCCGGGATAATTTAACGGCACTCAGAAGATTACAGGTGCCTACGCCATCGATGGGTCCAATACCCTTGGAGACTGTGGCGGATATACAACTGACGGAGGGACCGCCCATGATCAATTCGGAGAACGCGGCGCTGCGGGGAACGGTGCTCTTCAACGTGCGGGGCCGCGACCTGGCGGGAACGGTAAAGGAGGCGCAGCAGCGGCTGGACAAAGCGCTGACGGCCTTACCCAAAGGATATTATATCGAATGGAGTGGAGAGTATGAGAACCTGATCCGCAGCGAGCGGACATTGACCTGGATCCTGCCGGTCGTGCTGGGGATCATCTTTGCGGCGATGTACATGGCGTTCAGGTCGATGCGGGAGGCGTTCTTCTCGTTGATCTCGATACCCTTCGCGCTGATCGGCGGGGCCCTGATGGTATACCTGTGGGGCGTGAACCTGTCGGTGGCCGTTGCGGTGGGTTTTATTGCGTTATTCGGGCTGGCGGTGGAGACGGGAATTGTGATGGTGATCTACCTGAATGATGCGATGTCTCAGCTAGTGGCTACGAGCGGCAATTCACGGGAGGCTATTTCGCGGACGGCCTTGCGGGAAGCAGTGATCGCGGGAGCGGCAAAACGGCTACGACCCAAACTGATGACGGTATCGGTGTCGCTGTTTGCACTGATCCCGATACTGTGGAGCAATGGGGTCGGAAGCGATGTAATGAAGCCCATCGTCCTGCCGATGATCGGCGGGGTGTTGACATCGGCGACGCATATCCTGCTGGTGACACCCTTGATATTTTTAATGACGAAGGAGTATGAGCTGCGGAAATATGGGCGTATTGAAGTAATGGAGGCAAAAAAGTAATACCATGAAAAAGATTATTTGTTTGATAGGAATGCTGGGCGTTGTTGCGGCACGGGGGCAGACGATCATGAGTTTGGACAGCATTTTTTCGGTGATTAGCCGTAACAATCCGGCGCTCCGGTCATCGGATGCCTCGGCACGAAGCCTGGACGAAGCGGCGAAGGGAGCGCGTAGCTGGGAAGCGCCTATGGCAAGCACGGGTTGGTGGATGACGCCTTACGATCCTTCTCTGTGGAAGCGGCAGGCGAATGGGGCATCGGGTATGGGGCAATACATGGTGTCGGCGGAACAGCTATTTCCTAACAGGCGTAGCCAGGAGGCGCAGCAGAAGTATTTGGGTGCATTGTCGTCAGTAGAACGCACAAAGAAAGGGGCTACAATGAACGAGCTCTATGCTTCAGCCAGGCAAGCCTATTTCCAATGGTTGGTCGCTAAGCGCCGGGAGATGGTGCTGGATGATAACGGCAAGCTGCTGGACTTTATGATCCGGGATGCGGAGTTAAAGTATAAAAACAACCTGGGAAAGATCGGCGCTTATTACAAGGCGAAGGCGGCGCTGGGAAACCTGGAAAACCGCCGCATTGCATTGGACAATATAATGGAGCAACAGCGGATCAAACTGAATACGCTGATGAACCGGGACAAAGTGGCTGCGTTTGATATTGACACGAGCTATAAGGTTATGGACGTTGCCGGGCTAGGCGCCGATAGTGCGGGTCTGTTGGATAGTCGTAGCGACATTCGAGCGGTGAGCGAAAGCATTCGGGTGACGGGGCTGGAACAAGATGCGGAACGGGCCAGGTTGAAGCCGGAGTTCGGCGTGCGGTACGATCATATGTTCGGCTTTGGCGGCACGCCCATGCAGTATTCACTGATGGCGACCGTACGGCTTCCGATGGCAGCATGGGCATCGCGGGGGGTAAAGGCGAATGTCGAGAGCCTGAAGTGGAAAGCGTTGTCTCTCGAGGAAGAGCGGGATGCGATGGTGACCGAGGCAACGGGCGCTGCTTACGGGCTGAAGCGGGCCATCCTGGCGAAACAGCGTCAGGTGCACGTATTGGCGGAGCAGGTATTGCCGGCATTGCGTAAGAATTTCGAGACGATGGAGCTGGCGTATGAACAGAATACGGAGGAGTTGTTTACGCTCTATGACGCCTGGGAGACGCTGGATTCCTCGCAGATGGAGTATTGGGACATTGTGGAGAGTTTGCTGATGATGCAAGTGGAACTAAAAAGAGTATTGGAGATTAAATGATCGTTTATGAAATCTATTCCATATGGCGTGACGTTGGCGGTGGCTGTCATAATATTGGCGGGTTGCGGAAGAGGTTCGTCGGGGAAGACGCCCACGAAGGATTCTGGGATGCAAGGAATGGCGGTGACCGATTCGGAAATAGCCGCGGTACCAGTAGCAAAAACGGCATGGACGTGCCCGATGCACCCGGAAGTCATAAAGGACAAGCCGGGAACCTGCCCCATCTGTGGAATGGACTTGGAAAGGAAGGAGACGACGGCACCGCATGTAAAGAATATTGGCCTGGAGGATTTGGTACAACCGACCAACGGGTTCGTGGTGTCGTCCGTCGCAACCACGGTGATGCGTCGGGATACGGTTCGACCCGAACTGGCGGTGTTCGGGACGGTGGGATATGATACCCGTCTGCAAAATACGATCGCTGCCAGGGTTTCGGGACGGATCGAAAGACTGTATGTGCGTTACCGGTACCAGCATGTTCAGCACGGCCAACGGATCATGGATATCTACAGCCCGGAATTGGAGACGGGGGAACAAGAATATTTGTATCTCTTGAAGAACGATCCCGGTAATGCAGCGATGATCGGGGCCGCGCGACAACGTTTGCTGTTGCTGGGGGTGAACGGGGCACAGTTGGAGCAAGTAGCCCGGACGGGGAAGGCGTCGGCAACGCTGAGTGTCTTTAGCCCTTATACCGGACATATCCACGAGGCTGGAAACACCATGCCGGGCGGCAGTTTGAGTGGGACAGCAGGGGTCGGCATGACGGAGGAACTGCCGGTAAAAGAAGGGATGTATGTCGAGAAGGGGCAGCCGGTCTTCCAGGTTTTCAATATGGACCGGGGCTGGGTGCTGTTGAGTTTGTATCCCGGCCAGGAGGCGCTCGTGCGGAAAGGCGACCCGGTGGAAGTGGTGCCGGAAACGGCGCCGGACAAAGCGTTCGCAGGGCGGGTGGATCTCGTAGAGCCTGTGTACCGGCAGGGGGACTGGTCGCTGACGGTTCGCATATATTTTGACAATAGTAGACGGGATATCCCTATCGGCAGCGCGGTGAAGGCGACGATCGGGCCTGCTGGGGTGACGGGGAACTGGCTTCCGAAGGCGGCGGTCTTGTCACTTGGAATGGATAAGGTTGTTTTCGTGCGGCAGGATAGCGGGTTCCGGGCGCATCAGGTGGTGACGGGATTGGAGAGTGGACATCGGGTGCAGATACTAGCAGGGCTTTCGGACCATGACTTGGTGGCAGCGAATGCACAGTTTCTCATGGATAGCGAAGATTTTGTAAAAGTAAAAAACTGATGGTTATGCGAAATTCTTTTATAGTGGCGATAGGGACTTTCTTGTTGGTTGCTTGCCAGGGAAAGAAAAAAGAGCAAATTACGGCGATGGCCACGAGGCCAGACACGATGTACACATGTTCTATGCATCCGCAAGTGATGCAGGATAGGCCGGGTAAATGCCCGATCTGTCGAATGCAGCTCATACCGGTAAAGATGGGAGTGGACGAGGAAGGGACAGTGGCGTTGAGCGATCAGCAGATGCGATTGGGGGATATCCGTGTGGATACGGTGGAGGCCACCGCGGTTGGCGACCGCATGGTGCTGTCGGGGACGGTAACGGTGGATGAGACCCGTAGTTCGGCGGTGAGCGCCCGGATCGGAGGACGTGTCGAAAGGTTGTACTATAAGGCGACAGGGGAATACCTGCATAAGGGGGATAAGCTATACGATTTGTATAGCGAGGAATTGAACAATGCCAAACAAGAATATCTGTTGGCCCTTGACAGATTGGATAATCTGAAGGGTGGGCTGGTGGACCTGAAGCAGCTTGCGGAAGCGGCGCGGAATAAGCTGTTGCTGTGGGGTATGAGCGAGAGCCAGGTGGCGGAACTGGCGCGAACGCGGCAGGCGGGGAATGTCACTTCGTTTTATAGCCCGGTGAGCGGATATATTTCTTCTCTGGAAAGCCATGAGGGCGATTATCTTTCGACAGGTACCGTGCTGGTTCGGTTGGTGGACTTGTCCATCGTATGGGTAGAAGCGCAAGTATATGCTGCGCAGTTATCGGCGTTGGATCGGAATGGGAAGGCTGAGGTGCATTTCCCGGATTTACCGGGTAAGGAGTTTACGGGCCGGATCGGCCTTGTAAACCCGGAGCTGGACCCGGCGGGGCGGACCAACCTGGTGCGGGTTGAGGTGCAAAATGCCGGGAGCCTATTGCGGCCCGGGATGCCGGCAGAGGTGATGGTAACGAGCAGGGAACGGCATTCGCTGACCTTGCCCGTAGGGGCGGTCTTGCACGGCAAGCGTGGTGATGTGGTTTGGGTAGCGACAGGGCATAACCGGTTCCGGCCCGTAATGGTTTCGCTCGGTCTGGAGGCGGACGGCCGGGTGGAAATTCGGTCGGGAGTGAAGGCGGGGGACGCGGTGGTTACGGAAGGGGCCTATTTGGTAAATAGTGAGTATGTGTTCAAGTATGGGCAGGATGCAAGGGCGGCGATGAACATGTAAAATTGCATAACCATGATTAGGTGTTCTAACTTGGAGTCAAAACTGAAGATATACTATTTGCCCGCATCGCGTCTACCCGTAATCTATAGTATGTTGTGAATTAAATGAAAAAGGGTCGTCATTTTTAGTGACGACCTCAAAAGAAGAAGTACCCCTACGGGGAAAATTATCTAACCAAATCATGATTGATTTATTGGTTTTCAGCAACTTGTCAATTTAACGCCCGGACACTGAATTAACCGTTTCCTGGCAAGAAGAATAACTTTCATGTTTTCCCTGAGTTCATTTATTTCCAATATCGGAATGCCGAGTATCGCTTTCGTTACTACAGAACCGCCTGGAACGGCTGCCCTGTTAGTGGCGGATTTCCAGGCGATGAAGGCAGCATTGCCCGACCCAGTAAAATCAATGCGGGCTGATTACGGAGATGTCTATTTTACTGAAAGGGAAATAAAATAATTCATCGGTGGTGTCGTAGCACCCACGGAGGCGAGGACGATCTTTCCCGGCTGCTCCGACACCCTTCTCAGCGTTACAGTGGAACCGTCCGGAAAGACATAGCTAGGAAAGGGATACCAGGCCGTAAGATAAGGTAACGACGACCGGATATAAATGGTTAAGGTTCCACTGTCGATAATCCCTTC
>DASYSV010000067.1:0-3300 GCA_036010185.1 Puia sp. | reverse complement strand
TGCGACGCACGTATGCGGGGGAGCCGCCGCTACGGGTGCTGGTCATCCATTTCGGACAGGCCGCTAACCAGTATTTCGTACTCAGCCATCGCGGTATCCAGCAGCAGATGCTGGAATGGGCCGGCGCGATCAATGCCGCGGACACCGCGCAGAAATGGAAGAACCTGAGCGCGGAGGTCATAGCGGAGGCGCAGCCGGATGTCATCCTGGCCACAGACTACGGCTTCGATCTGCAGGGCAGCGTGGAAAAATTCAAACAGCTGCCGGGGGTGTCGCTGTCCCCCGCGGCAAAGCACAATCGGATTTATAGAATAGAAGAGCATGACCTGGTGTATCTTGGGCCACGGACGGGTCAAAATGTATACAATTTGATCCGGATGATCCATCAGGGAGCACGATGAAGAAGAATATTTCATTCGGAGCATATTATTGGGGGCTGGCGATATTGCTGGTCCTGACCCTTGTCGTATCGGCGAGGGTGGGGGCGGTATCGATCGGTTTCGATCGCATCTTTCTGTTCCTGCGTCACGCTGTAGGTTTCGGACGTGACGGATCAGCTCCTTCCATCGAAGAGCAACTATTCCTTCAGATCCGGCTGCCGCGTGTGCTGCTTTGCGCGCTGACCGGCGCCACGCTCTCGGTCTCGGGAGTATTGATGCAGGCGCTGTTCCGCAATCCTATTGTAGAGCCCGGTCTTGCCGGGACGTCTTCCGGCGCCGCGTTCGGGGCTGCATTCGTCTTCGTGATGGGAAAGAGTCTCACGGGGGCTTGGGTGGATGCGCTGGGACCCTTGCTTCTTCCGGCGTTTGCTTTTGCCGGTGCCGGCGTCGCGACCTGGCTGGTGTACCGGGTGGCGAATGTATTCGGAAAGGTGAATGTGAATACGCTGTTGCTGGCGGGTATCGCCGTGAACGCGCTTGCGGCGGGTGGAACGGGCTTTTTCTCCTATGTCGCGCGTGATCCGCAGGCCCGCAGTATCGTTTTCTGGAACCTGGGCACCTTGTCGGGCGCGGATTGGCAGAATACCGGGATCGTTGCGGTGACCACCGTCGGGGGCATCGTGTTGTCTCTTCGATATGCGCGGGCGCTGAACGCGCTGATGCTGGGAGAGACGGAAGCAGGTTATCTCGGCGTCCGGACACAGCGTCTGAAAAGCCGTGTCCTGCTGGTCAACACCGTCATGGTTGCGGTGGCGACCTCGGTCGTAGGCGTGATCGGTTTTGTCGGGCTGGTGGTACCGCACATTTTAAGACTGTTGAAGAGCTCGGATAACCGGTTCCTGATCATCGCCTCCGCGCTGCTGGGTGCTATCCTGCTGAACCTTGCCGACATGCTGGCGCGGGCGATCGTCGCGCCCTCCGAATTCCCGATCGGCGTTGTCACCGCATTTGCGGGCGCCCCGGTCTTTCTGTTCCTGCTCATCAGGGCCGGGAGACAACAACAGGAAGGAGGGTTCTATGCTTAGGATCGAAGGTCTCCGCTGTCTGGCGGGCGGCAAACCGGTGATACAGGAGATCACCACCGGATTCGCTCCGGGGATGCTGCATGTGATCGTGGGGCCGAACGGCTCGGGGAAATCCACCTTCCTGAAAGCCTTCAGCGGCGAGTGGCCTCTCGCCGCCGGCGAGATTACCTACGACGGAGAGCCCTTGCGGCAATTGACCCCGACGGCCCTTTCGCGACGCAGGGCCGTGATGAGCCAGCTGCCCGAGCTGCATTTCCCGCTTCGGGTAGATGACATCGTTATGATGGGTCGTTATCCGCATTTTTCTTTCCGCCCTTCGCGCCACGATACCGGGATCTGCCGCGCGGCCATGGAGCGATTGTCCATTCTTAATCTGGCAGCGAGGGATTATCTCACCCTGTCGGGAGGCGAGCGGCAGCGGGTGCAGTTCGCCCGGGCGCTGACGCAGATCTGGGATCCTCCTGATAAAGGCAGCCGCTATCTTTTTCTCGATGAGCCCGTCAGCAGTCTCGACATCCGGTATCAGCATCAGCTGCTGGAATCGGTGAGGGTACTGGTCGGTCAAAACATCGTGATCGTCGCCATCCTCCACGATCTGAACCTGGCCTTGCAATATGCGGATCGGATACTCTTTCTGAAAGAGGGGCGTATCGCTGCGGAGGGGCCGGCGCCGGAGGTGGTCCGGCCGGAATTGATCCGTGAAGTATTCGGAGTGGAATCGCATGTGCTTCAGAACCCGTTCGGCCCGCAGCCCGTCATCGTCTACGGATAGAATGGGTTAATTTCAAACGGGAAATGGCTAATTTCCGAATAGGGTATTTATGGGACGTTAAGGACATTTAAGGTATGAAGCGTCTCTTATTTTCCACCGTCATACTGGTAGCCGCAGGACAGGTCCGGGCGCAATCCGCCAGGCCCGCTCTTTCGGACATACACAGCAACAAAGCTGTCAAACACGATGTCTCCGCGTCTTTGTCGGATCAGCGGCTGAGCCCTGATGAAGATGACGATGACTCCGAAGGGAGTGATAGCGGCCGGATCGGTCCGTCGAGGATAGGCCGCGGCATTTCGCAATTGGAAGGCCGGGTCGGCAAACCGTGGAACCCCGCAGTATCGATAGAGCAGACCTGGTTCGGGTCCAGGCCGGCGCCCGAACTGCTGAACAGTTTTGACGGACTTGGTGACGGATTTTCGGGTCCGCAGGGCACCGCCTTTTACCGGAACCCTTCCGACAATGCGCTGGCGGTAGGGCCTGATCATATCTTCCAGATCGTGAATACCCGGATGGCGATATTTACCAAAAAAGGCAAAAAGTACGATACGACCGGGCGCGTGATCCTGGGGCCCGCGGAGACGCGCAGCGTTTTCAAAGGATTCGGTGGGCCCTGTGAGCGAATGAACAATGGGGATGCCGTGGTCCGGTATGATCAGCTGGCGAACCGGTGGCTGATCGTCATGCCGACCTTCCGCAGGGGTATTCCGCGTACGGAGGAAGTCGACAGCGCGCACGGAATGAAGCCCTGGTTTCATCAGCCGGGAGAAGCCGAAATGATGTATCAGGCGCCACCCACTTATGTCCAGGAGAGGCCTTTCACCGGTCAGCGGCCGTCGCGGACGCGTGTCGATACGACCGGCACCTTTTGCATGTGTTATGCCATCAGTACCGGACCCGACCCGTTGGGTCCCTATTACCGTTATGAATTCGACCGGCCGTTGTTCCCCGATTATCCCCGACCCACCATCTGGCCCGACGGTTATTATACGACCAGCAGTACAAGCGACAACCTGATCCAGCGGCAGGCTTTCGTTGCCGATCGGGACAAAATGCTGAAGGG
>DASYSV010000051.1:0-2338 GCA_036010185.1 Puia sp. | reverse complement strand
CTTCGGCCTGGCCCTGGGCATGGCCTGCAGTCTGTTGATCCTGCTTTGGATCCGGGATGAAAAAAGCATGGATGGGTACCACGTCAATCGCGACAGGATATACAACGTTTATGAGCGCCAATATTATGACGCGAAGGTTTCCTCCGGATTCTATACGCCGGGGGTATTGCCCGACCAGATGAAAAAGGACCTGCCCGAGGTGGAGATGTCCTCGGGATTCACCTGGCAGAACGAATACACTTTCCAGGTAAATGATAAGATACTCAAGGAAAAGGGCCGTTTTGCCGGCGCCGATTTTTTCCGCATGTTCACGTTTCCGCTGCTGGAGGGCAATCCTTCGGCGGCGCTGTCCAACCCGGTCAGCATCGCCATCTCGCGGAAAATGGCAAACGATTTTTTCGGAAGTCCGGGGGCGGCAATTGGCCAAGCCATTCGGTTCGAGAATCGCAAGGTGTTCAAAATCACCGCAGTATTCGAAAATGTGCCCCAAAACACCAGCAACAAATTCGATTACCTGATCAATTGGACCGCCTTTCTCGACGAAAACTCCTGGGCCAAAGATTGGGGTAACAACGGTCCGCAAACGATTTTGCTGCTGCGTAAGGATGCGGATCCGGCCGCATTCAGACGGAAGATCACTCATTATCTCGCGACTTATAATAAGGAGATGAGCAAGTCTTTCCGTATCGAGCTGGGCATCCAGCGCTATCCGGATGGCTATCTTTATTCCAACTTCGACCCCACCGGCCAGATCGATGGCGGCCGCATCGAATATGTACGCCTGTTCAGCGTAGTGGCGATCTTTATCCTGCTCATCGCCTGTATCAATTTTATGAACCTGACCACTGCACGGTCGGTCAAACGTGCCAGGGAGATCGGTATCCGTAAGGTGGTTGGCGCGGTTCGTCCAGCGCTCATCCGTCAGTTTATCGGCGAAGCCGTGCTTATCAGCTGTTTTTCCGTCCTGCTGGCATTGGGCATGGTCCTGTTGCTGCTACCGGGTTTTGATCACATGACCGAGAAGACCATTTCATTCCCCTTCTCCGACGGCAGGTTTTGGCTAAGCCTGGCGGGGCTCACGCTCGTTACCGGCATCGTTTCCGGCAGCTATCCGGCACTATTCCTATCCGCCTTCCAGCCGATACGCGTGCTCAAAGGATCGATGAAATTCAGTCCCCGTGCCACGTGGTTTCGCAAAGGGCTTGTCGTATTCCAATTCGTCCTTTCCATCGCCCTCATCATCGGGACCATCGTCGTGTCCGGGCAGGTGAATTATATTCAGTCGGTGAACCTGGGATTCGATCGGGATAATGTCGTCTATCTGCCCCTCGAAGGAGACATGCCGGATAAATATAAAACTTTCAAGGAACAGGCGCTGTTGCTGCCGGGAGTGACGGGTATTACCAAAGTGTCGCAGGAGCCCACGGATATCGAGAACGGCACGGGAGGCATCGACTGGGACGGGAAGGACCCGAACAATCTCATCATGTTCACGAATGTATCGGTAGGATATGATTTCGTAAAGACCATGCGGCTGCAACTGGTGAAGGGCAGGGAATATTCCTCCGCCTACGGGACGGATACCGCGGGCTATATGCTCAACGAAGAGGCGCTGCGTCGCATCGGTTATAAGGATCCTATCGGCCGTCGACTGACCATGTGGGGAAAGAAGGGCACGATCATCGGCATTGTAAAGAACTTTCATTTCAATTCGCTGCACGACCCGATGCCGCCGCTGATCATCCGTTATGGCGAGGACGGCAAGGATAACAATTATGGCAGCATCGTGGTGCGGATAAAGGGCGGTCAGATGCGGCAGACGCTGAGCCAACTGGAAACCCTGTCACACCAGCTGAACCCGAAATTCCCGTTCACCTACCGGTTCGCCGACGATGAATTCCGCAATCTGTACAAGAGCGAAGCGCTCATCCATCGTCTTTCCAATTGTTTTGCCGGTTTGGCGATCTGCATCTGTTGTATGGGCCTTCTGGGCCTCGCGATGTTTACCGCTGAACAACGGACAAAGGAATTCGGCATTCGCAAGGTGCTGGGCGCCAAAGCGGGAACGCTTTTTTCCTTGTTGTCGCGGGATTTCCTCTCGCTGGTACTGATCGCCTTCCTGCTGGCGATGCCGCTGGCAGGATGGGCCATGCATCACTGGTTGCAAAACTTCGCCTATCATATCGATCTTGAGTGGTGGGTCTTTCTGCTGGCGGGCATGATGGCGCTGATGATCGCCCTGCTCACGGTCAGCTTCCAGGCGTTCAGGGTGGCGGTGGCTAATCCGGTAAAGAGCCTTCGGACGGAATAGACGATTCAGGTTGCATTTTCAGATAAT
>DASYSV010000044.1:0-6024 GCA_036010185.1 Puia sp. | reverse complement strand
GGTAAAGGAAGGGCATCTGGCCGAGCTAACAGCATTGTTCGACCGGTACCAGGCCAGCCTCTATAATTTCTTTTTCCGGCTGACATTCGACCAGGCCGCGAGCCAGGACCTGACGCAAAACCTGTTCTACCGGGTCATCCGGTACCGGCAAAGCTACGATCCGACGCAGGGCAGCTTCCGGTCATGGATCTATCGGATGGCGCGCAATGTACATTTCGACTACTGCAAACAGGAGCAAAAGGTACCCGGAGGCAAAACCGATCCTTCGGCACTGGAGCAGGCGGATGAGACTACCGGATTTACCCAGGACCAGTTCCAACGCCTCGACGAAGCGCTGGCACAGCTGGCGCCCGATCAGCGCGAGGTGCTTGTCCTCAGCCGTTATCAGGGTCTGAAATACGAGGAGATCGCCAGGATCAGGGAAAGCTCAGTCGCGGCGGTCAAGGTGCAGGTGTTCCGGGCTTTGCGACAACTGAGGACCCTCTATTTTAAACAACATTAAGCGGTGACCATGAATTGTAAAGAAGTACAAACGCTGATGATCGACTATCTGGACCGGACGACGGATCCCGCCACATCCGGGAGGATGAGACAACATCTTGAGAACTGCGACCAGTGCAAACACGAGGCCGAAGAGCTGCAACAGTTGCTGACCTCGATGCGCGATACGGTCCTGGAAACGCCGCCGCCTGCTTTGCGTGAGAGTTTCGATACCATGCTCCAATCCGAGCTCAATATGCTGACGACGGCCAATATCATCGAGGAATTCAGGCCTGCAGGCACACAGCCCGGAAAGATCGTTCCCATTTCACTGTCATCGCCCGTATGGAAAGTCGCCGCTGCGGTGATCCTGGTAGCCACCGGCGTCGTCATAGGCAGGAACCTGCCATCCGGCCAGCAACCGATCGCCTCTGCCAATATGGACTCATTGCGCAGCGAGATAAGATCGATGCGGCAGGAAGTCATGCTCAACCTGATCGACGACGAATCGGCCAGCCAGCGGATCAAGGCGGTCAGCTATACCGAAGACATATCCAATCCCGACCAGCAGGTCATCGATGTACTGGTCCATACGCTGAACAATGATAAGAACGTCAACGTGAGACTCGCGGCCCTGTATTCGATTGCCCGGTTTGCCGACAAACGCGCCGTACGCGATTCACTGGTCAGCTCGCTGCCAACGCAAACCGAGCCGATCATCCAGGTCGTGCTGATCAATCTGCTCGCGGAAAAACGCGACACGAGAGCCATCGCACCCATCCGGAATATCATCACCAACAAAAAAACCCTCAAAGAGGTAAAAGACGCCGCCCAGCGCAGCCTCCAATCTTTTTAAATTTTTAAATATAAAACAACATGAAAAAAATGAAGTATAGCTTCCTCCTCGTCGCGTCCCTATGTATCGCAGGTCTGTGCCATGCCCAGGAGCAGTACAAGGTCTCGCTCGACAATCTCAAAGATGCCAAACTGATCCTGGAAAATTTCCGCGATGAGCTGACCATCGAAGGTTATGCCGGCAATGACATCATCGTCACCGGCGGCAGGGAGGAAAGGTCTCCTGACCGCGCCAGGGGACTGAAACCCATCTATGGCGGAGGAACCGATAATACCGGCATCGGGGTCGCTATGGAAAAGGAGGGCAACCGCATCTCTCTCCGCTGTCTGTTGCCCATCACGCATGGCTCGCATTTTAAGATCAGGATACCCGAAAGCATTGCCCTGAAGATCACCCGGGATTGCATGGGCGGAGGCGACACTTATATCTCGGATATGAAAGGTGAGGTCGAATTCAACGGGTGTCACGACGTCACACTCAAGAATGTCACGGGCCCGCTCGTTATTTCGACCATCAGCGGCAATGTCAGCGTAGTATTTACCGAGATCAATAAAGATAAGCCGATCTCCATCGCTTCCGTCAGCGGCGAGGTCGATGTGACGATGCCCGCAAAAGCCGGCTTCAACCTGGAAATGGGTACCATATCCGGCAACATGTATTCGGATTTCGATATACCATCCGCTAAGCAAGGAGATATGGAGCGCGTCGGCGGCAGCAATATCCACACAAAGCTGAATGGCGGCGGTATCGATCTCCGGCTTCATAGCGTCAGCGGCAACGTCTACCTGCGCAAAGGCTAGGCGCCTGCCCTCACATCGTCTACCAGGGTTTTTCCAACAACAAACTAATCATACAAACCAGCGTTTATGAAAAATCTCATTTTTCCTGCACTGCTGTGCATCGGCCTGTTGCCCGCCCGGGCGCAAAAGATCGTCGAAAAACATATCACCTTCTCGCCGAAGAATTTCGTCTCGATGAACTTCCAGATCTCCGATTCCATCCACATCGTGACCTGGAAAAAAGACGAGGTGTATATTCACAGCTCGATCGATGTGAACGATAACCAGGATAACGATGATTACAAGATGGTGTTCGACGAGACTGGCAGCACCATCAATGTCTCCGCCAAACTCGAGACCGACAATACCCGCCGTTCGAAAAAGGATTCCGGTAACTGTTGTTGCTGCTGCAACTACCGGACGAAGATCTATCACGAGGTCTATATCCCCGAGAACGCCGATTTCTCCGTGGAGACGATCAATGGCAACATCGTCATCAATGGGAATACCGCCGAGATCCGTGCAAAAAGTATCAGCGGCTTCATCGACCTGGCCATCGCCCCCGACCGGAAAGCCGAGGTGAAGATGCATACCATCACCGGTACGATGTATTCGAATATCGATCTGCCCACCAGCCGGCATATCAAACAGGTAGGCGGCGGCTCGATCACCGCGGAGCTCAACGGCGGCGGCGGAAAAGAGATCGAGCTCGAGACCATCAGCGGCAATATCTTTTTCAGAAAGGCGGGTTAACCCCTGCCTTTCTTTTTTTTCGGCTCCATCTTGTTCAGATAATCTTCCAGGGCGTCGAAACGCGCATTCCAGAACTTCCTGTATTGCTCCACCCAATCGCTGATCTCATGAAGCCGCTCCAGTCTCGCTTCGCAAAACCTCTCCCTGCCCTGCTGACGGACGACGACGAGACCGCACTCAGTCAGTATCTTCATGTGTTTGTATACCGCTGTCCGGCTGACGTCAAAATTCCCCGCAACGGCATTGACGTTCAACGACCGGTCGGCGATCAGCGCAATGATCTCCCTGCGCGTCGGGTCGGCTATCGCCTGGAATACATCTCTACGCATATAAAATGAAACCTTTTGGTTGCAAAATAGGTTATTCCTTGTGACCGGCAAATTTTAAATTTGCCGGATGGATTATTTCACGCATCTCGCCGGACTCCTGAAAACCGAGCAAAACGAAGACAAACGCCTGTTCAACGAACTGACCGCATCCGCATCGACAGCCCAACGCCGCGAAGCCGGTGTCACCTGGTACCCCATCGCTATCCGCGACACCGAGCTGAGCCGTGGAGACTACCTGACCGTGGAAATCGAACGGACCACACACCGCGACCTCGCCCATCAATTGCGTTTCGGAGCCCAGGCGGCACTTTTTTCCAATCATGACCCCGCGAACGACAGAGTCGAAGGTACGATCGCTTTCCAGTCCGGCGACCGGCTGAAGCTGACCCTCCGCACCGACGAGCTCCCCGAATGGGCACGTGACGGCAAGCTGGGGATCGATCTGCTTTTCGACGATAACAGCTATACCGAAATGTTCGGCGCGCTGAAACAGGCGGCATCGCTGGCCGAAAAGGGCCCGGAAGGGCGACTGGTGCGTGTCCTGACGGGCGTGGAGACGCCCGCTTTTGCGCAAACGACAGCCGCACCATCGCCCGGCCTGAACCCCGGGCAACAATCCGCCGTCGATAAGATCCTCGCAGCCGATAACCTCGCGATCGTACACGGCCCTCCCGGCACGGGTAAGACGACAACGCTGGTCGCGGCCATCCTCGCCCTGATCCAACGCGACGGCGGCCCCATCCTGGTTACGGCGCCCAGCAATACTGCCGTGGACCTGCTCAGCGAAAAGCTCGCAGACGCGGGCCTATACGTCCTTCGCATCGGCAATCCTTCAAAAGTATCCGCACGACTGCAATCGCTGACGCTGGACAGCCGGATGGCGGAACATGTAACCACGAAGGAGATCAAAAAATTGAAGAAACGCGCCGCCGAGTTCAAAGACATGGCCCATAAATACAAACGGAATTTCGGACCGGCGGAACGCGAACAACGAAAAGCATTGTTTACCGAAGCCCGCGCGATCCTTAAGGAGGTCGAACGGTCCGAGCAATACATCCTGAACGATATCCTCGCCCGCGCACAGGTGATCACGGCCACCCTCGTCGGCGCCAACCATTATACCATCCGCCATCTGAAATACTCCACCACCGTCATCGATGAGGCCGGCCAGGCCCTCGAGCCCGCATGCTGGATACCCGCGCTGAAGGCTCCGCGTCTCATACTTGCGGGCGACCACTGCCAGCTGCCCCCGACGGTGCGTGCGGAAGATGCCCTGAACACTACCCTGCTGGAAAAATGTGTATCCCTCCATCCCGGATCGGTCACACTCCTGGAAGAACAATACCGGATGCATACACGGATCATGGGCTATTCTTCAGAAGTATTTTACGACCGCCGGCTCAGGGCGCATCCTACCGTTGCCGGACATACGCTGGCTGAAGGGGACGCTCCCCTGGTCTTCATCGACACTGCCGGTTGCGGCTTCGACGAGTCACCCGAAGGGACGGGTATGACCAATCCCGAAGAAGCCGCTTTCCTGGTCAGGCATGTCACTCAGCTGGTGCCCGAACTCGATGGTCGCTATTCCCCTGCGGATTTCCCGACCATCGGCATCATCGCTCCTTACCGCAACCAGGTCCATCTGTTGCAGGAACTGGTCGGCGCCACCCGGGGCTTACGCGACCATGCGGACAAGATCACGGTCAATACGATCGACAGCTTCCAGGGACAGGAAAGGGATATCGTGTACATCGGGCTTACCCGCAGCAATGCCGACAGCAGGATCGGTTTCCTGTCGGAGATCCGCCGGCTCAACGTAGCCATGACGAGGGCCCGTAAAAAACTGGTGATCATCGGTGACGGAGCCACGCTCTCGCAACTGCCCTTCTATGAAGGGCTCATCACCTATTCCCAGCAACATGACGCTTATTTCAGCGCCTGGGAGTTTATGGATTTTTGACGGCCTGCCTGGGCGGTGATCGATGACTGATTTCTGGCCGCCGCGACCCCGGGCCCGGCGAGCCTGAACGACCCGATCCGCGTGGAATAATTCTTCGCCCCTTTTTTCAGATAGTCGCCCACATACCAGAACGTCTCGTCGTCGGAGGGATCGATGGCGGTATATGTGTAATCCTCCCAGCGCAGCGTATTCATTTGAGACGCCTGCCCTTCGATCAAAATGCCTTCCCCGAAACCCATCACGCCGAGGCTGTCGGTTGCGAGCCTGCCGGTAAAACGCTGACCGGGAAAATGTGTCGCGCCGCCAAAAGAATAACCGATGCCCATATTCCCGTATTTGTCCGTGGCAATACCCGGCAGCCAGCGCCAATCGCCGTCCGGCGCATAGGTCCCCTGCTGATACAGCTGCAGCGCACCATGTTTCGCTCCCCTGAATTCATACCAACGTATCCCGCTGCCTCCCGCGGCGCTCCGCACCGAATGGACGACGATATAGGACTGCTGTTTGCCGATGCGGCGATAGATCAGCCGTCCCAATACTTTGTCGCCCTGGGTATCCAGACGCATGGCCGTATCCGGCTGGGGGACCGATCTCTTCAGCTGACCATCACCGGCATAATGATAAGGCGCTACTTCGATCTTCAGCGGCCCTTCGAGACGCGTCTTCGAGGTATCCTTCCAGTCGACATGGAACTTCCAGTAATAAATGCCATCGTCTTCGAATTCATTGTGCAGTTGGGTACCGCCATTGGTGATGAGGATATTCGGGGCGCCCCTGTCCGGCAACTGTTGTCCTTCTACATCGGAATTCAGCAGGAAATTCACCCCGTTGATAATGAACGACTGTTCCGTCGCATCCTCGCCCTTC
>DASYSV010000288.1:0-3274 GCA_036010185.1 Puia sp. | reverse complement strand
ATCGAACAATCCGAATGGCATCTTCGAAGCCACTCTGGAAGAAGACGGAAGGCCCGTCATCGGTTTTCAGTTGGATCATATCAGCTACGACTACACCCGTAACATCAACGCACACATCGATTATAAAACGAAAGAAACAGGCGGCCCATATTTGCAACAGCTGTTTTTTTTACAGGGATACCCACTTCCCTCTATTTATTCGGTTCCTTCGCCCACAGAAACGCGCGGCGGCCAGGTCCCTTCACCCGAAGACGCACAGGGCGGGTCAGTCGCTTCGCGCGCAGACGCCTCTGCGGGACACAAAACTTCCGACCCCGCGGCCCTGATCGCCGGCGGCTTACCCGCCCCCGACGGAGTGCTCGATATCGGAGACGGCCGCCCGCATCACATTCTCATCCGCGTTAGGGATACCGAAGACAACCAAACGACCTCGTCATTCGATGTACAATATGCGCCGGCATCGACCGCCGCTCCGGCAACTCCTTCAACAGAACCCGCCCCGTCTCCTGCCGGTACAAAAAAATTCTATCCCCGGATGCTCGACGGCATCGAGTTGCCGGACTGCGCCTTCTATCTCGGCGAACATAGTCTCTATGACTCGGCGATCATCGGCGTTACCCAAACAGGTGACCCGGGTTCCGGTCGGAAGCCGGCGGAATCAGCTAAGTCCGCCGGGACGGACATCGAATCCCTGGATGGCGCGGTGTCCGCCGCCTATACCATCGGCGCCCCGTGGATCCCCCTGGATGCCCCCGTCCTGGTTCGACTCAGGCCCCTGTCGCCCGCAGCGGATTCGCTGCGTACTGAGCATTCCACCGACCGCATCGTCATGGTCCGTTGGAACAAGGCCGATAAGGACGTGCAGCGACCCGAATGGAAAGATGGATGGGCATCTGCCCGTTTCCGCGAGTTCGGCCATTTCCAGCTGGTGGAAGACACCACGCCTCCCACGATAGATTTTATCGGGATAAAAGACGGAGCGGATCTCGGGAAGACATCGCGGATCAGGATCGACGTCCGCGACAACCTCGGAGCGACCGGCCATTTTCGCGCCGAACTGGACGGCTCCTGGCTTTGCTTCACGCATGACAAGAATCTCGCCTGGATCTATAACTTCGATGAACATTGCCCGCGCGGTCGTCATACGCTCCTGATCTCAGTAGAAGATGTGGCCGGTAACACGACCGTAAAAGAATTGCATTTTATACGCTAAAGCATCGCTAATGACACACCTTCACGAGGGAGATAAGGCTCCTGCTTTCACTGCCAAAGACCAGGACGGAGAAAAACACTCGCTCGCCGATTTCAAAGGCCGCCGGCTGGTTCTCTATTTTTATCCGGAGGACGATACGCCGACCTGCACCATCGAAGCATGCAATCTGCGCGACAACTTTTCCCTATTGAAAAAGGAAGGCTTTGCCATCGCAGGAGTCAGCCCCGACGAAGAGAAAAAGCATAAGAAGTTCGAGACGAAATACAGTCTGCCATTCCCGCTGCTGGCGGACCCCGATCATAAGATCATCGATAAATACGGGGTATGGGGCGAGAAACAATTGTATGGCCGCAAGTACATGGGCTTGCACCGGACCACCTTTCTGATCGACGAAAAAGGCACCATCCGTAAGATATTCCTCAAACCCCGGAGCAAACAGCATGCTGAAGAGATCGTGGAGGCCGCCCGCGCGATCTTCAAATAACTGCCCGCTGCCGAATCCGATCGAACGATCTCTTTAAATAACCCATTCCACTTCTCCGAAGTTGAACCGCCGTTCCAGCACATCACGCGTCACCAGCTCGCCCCGCGGGGACACGCCTTCCACCTTTGTACGGAAGACGGCATTGTCTTTTTTGAGCTGCACCTCCTGCCCCCTCCGATACAACACCCGGTTATAAGCCTCGATCTGCACTCCTCCGGCCTCCCATTCCGAATACCGGCGATCCAGAAAATCTCCCAATTCCCGAGCCAATGCCGGCACATCGAATGTCCGCCCGCTAATCTGCCGCAAGGACACCGGAGTACGCGCCGCAACGCCAAAAACAACCTGGTTGATATTGATACCCATTCCCGCGATGGCCAGTATCCATTGCATACCCTTGAATTGGTTTTCGATCAGTATACCTCCTGCCTTTCTGTCATTCCAATAAATGTCGTTGGGCCACTTGATCGTCACCGATTCCGGACCCGCATATCGGCTGAAAAGATCATGACAAGCCAGCGCCACGGCTGCGCTGAGACCAAAGGCCGCGGAAGGGGGGAATGCAACTGGCTCTAATACAGCGCTAAGTACGATGTTTTCACCCGGTGTGCTTTCCCAGTTGCGTCCCCGCTGGCCTTTCCCTGCCCGCTGGTCATGGGCGAACACAAGGGTGCCGTGTCCAGCCTTGCCTGTTTTAGCCAGTGCCATGGCATAGTTGTTGGTGCTATCCACGGATTCTAATTCAACAAAAGAGTGACCGATCGCCAAAAGATTCCTATTTTTGATAAAGCGTAAAATTACTCACAAAAAGTACAGATTATTTGGAACAGCTTTCTATATTAGCTACCCGCAACCGCAGCAGCGCTACCCGGCTTAACAGGAACTCGAAAATTTTTAAAACAATCATCAAGGCAATACAGGCTAAAAAAGGTGAAAATATCATTTCCCTCGATCTGCGAAAGATCCCGGAAGCAGTGGCGGATTTTTTTATCCTTTGCGAGGCGGCCAGTACCACCCAGGTCAAGGCGATAGCGGATTCGGTGGAAGACGAGGTGAGAAAGAACTGCGATGAGCTCCCCTACAAACACGAAGGCAGACAAACTTATCAATGGGTCCTGATCGACTATGTCAATGTTGTGGTGCACGTAATGCTGCCGGAGAACCGGCGTTTTTACAAATTGGAGGAGATGTGGAGCGATGCCCCCCAGGAAGAACACGAGGGATAAAAGACCCTTTAATGACAATTTAACAGGATATTTTGCCGTTTCAGGGGTTTTTTCGAACATTTTCGCCTTTATAAGTTTTATTATTAATACCGCAAAAAACAACACGGACACATAAAAAATGCCACAAGACGATTTGAAACAAAACGATAAGAATAATTTTCCAAGGTTCAGACCCAGGGGAGATGATGATACTAATAATAATGGGAATAGGAAGGGTCCTAAATTCAGTATCTATTGGATCTGGGGCATTATCGCTGCTGTACTCATCGGTTTCAACCTCTTCGGGTCTTTTTCCCCCGACGCTCATCAGATAAATGAACTTGATTTCCGTAAGGACATGCTGACCAACGG
>DASYSV010000007.1:0-9308 GCA_036010185.1 Puia sp. | reverse complement strand
GTGACCGTCTCGTATTTCGAATGGCTGAAAAACCTCAGCCATGTGCGGTATGGCCGGATGGAAAAGCGCTTCACCGAAAATATGAACACGCATATCCTGAATCAGATAGAAGGGCTTACGGGGAAAAAGGTGTCGCAGAAGGAAAAAGAGTTCATCACTCATGGCGCCGATGAGGCGGACCTCGTGTATAGCGGTCTCGAAGAGACGATGATCGCGGCCACCCGCGAGATCATGGATGCGTGGAAGAGCAATCCCCAGATCCCCGACATGCGTACTGCGGCTTATGTCGTGGCGATCAATAAGGTCGGCACCTCCTACGCAGAGCTGGGGATTTTCCCGTAAATTAGACGTATGTCCGACAGTACCACGCGTTTCAGCGACCGCGTCGAGGATTATGTCAAATATCGCCCTCACTATCCGGAGGCTGTCGTGGAATATCTGCGCGCCACCTACGGGCTTAAGCCCGAATGGAGTATTGCCGACATCGGTTCGGGAACGGGCATCTCTACGGAACTGTTCCTGCGCAATGGCAATCGCGTATATGGGATAGAGCCGAATCGCGGGATGCGGGAGAAGGGAGAGCAGCTGCTGGCGGGGTATGCGCGACGACGGGGAGAGGGAGGACGGGGCGCGGAAGGACGGGGCTCGGGAGGACGGGGCGCGGAAGATGCATTCCAGGGCGAGGGTGGCGGCAATTTCATTAGCATCGAAGGCACAGCGGAAGCCACGGGTCTGGCGGACGGCAGTGTCGACATGATCGTGGCGGGACAGGCGTTCCATTGGTTCGATCCCGTGCAAAGCCGCGGGGAGTTTGCGCGGATATTGCGGTCTGGCGGTGTCGTTGTCCTTATCTGGAATGAAAGGCTGATCGTGTCGCCTTTCGAAAAGGAATATGAGGACCTGATCCTGCGGCATGCCAGCGACTACAATGCCATTAATCATAAGAATATATCGGACGGGCAGTTCCGGGAATTCTTTCATCCTGCGGCTTTTGCGCTCGCGATCTTCCCAAATGAGCAATTGTTCGACTTCGAAGGATTAAAGGGCCGGTTGCTATCGTCGTCCTATATACCGAAAGAGGGGTCGCGGCATGTGGAATTAATGCGCGGGCTACGGGAGTTGTTCGACCGGCATGCGGCGGGCGGGCGTGTGCGTGTGGGTTATGATACGAAGGTCTATTCAGGCGTCCTCAAACCATAAATTACATGAGATCATTCTTCTGCTGGTCATTGGCGCTGTCGGTCTGCTGTAGCGCCCGGGCACAAAAATATATTCCATCGCTTAGGTTCTTCCCGGCGACCGACAGGCGTATTGAATATATGGGCCGGGTGGAGCGTTCCGATTCCGGGACCGTCCGTTTCTGGTCGCCTGGCGTCATGGTGCGATTGAAGATCCGCAGCCAGGGTCTGATCTTTCTGCGTGACCAGGTCCCCAATGACGGGACGCATAATTATATCGAAATCATGATCGATGACCGGGCGGCCCTCCGGATAAAGCTGAGCCGGCCAGACGATAGCCTGCTGATCCGGGCGAATGGCAGTGTAGACCTCAACGGCCGCCAAATAGCCGTCGGCGAGGACATGCATTCTGAATCCGAGCATGTGATCAGTCTTTGCAAGGACACCGAATCGGGTATTGGCTGGCTGGAGATCACCGGCGTGAAGACGGAAGCGCTTTTGCGTCCTCCCGCACTGCCCAAAAGAAAGATCGAATGTATCGGCAACTCGATCACTGCAGCGGCCGGTATGGATCAGTCTCAGATCCCCTGCGGGAAAGGCGAGTGGTACGATCAGCACAATGCCTGGATGAGCTATGGCGCGGAGACGGCGCGCAAGCTGAAAGCGCAGTGGCATCTGACGGCGGTGGCGGGCATCGGGCTGGTGCATAGCTGTTGCGATATGGGCATCGTGATGCCGGAGGTATTCGACAAGATAGATCTACGGGATAATACGGGCTCCTGGGATTTCAGCCTTTATGTGCCGGACGTGGTCACGGTATGTCTTGGGCAGAATGACGGCATACAGGATTCGACGTTGTTTTGTGGCGCCTATGTGCGGTTTCTCAGTGACATCCGGCGCCGGTATCCGGAAGCGCGGATCGTTTGTCTGACCAGTCCAATGGGAGACAAGAAGTTGACGGATATGCAAAAGCGTTATCTTGAGGCCGTCGTGGCGGCTATGCGGGCCGGTGGCGACCGACTGGTGAGCAGATATTTTTTTTCGCGTCAGTATTCGAATGGTTGCGGGGGGCATCCGGATCTGGAGGAACATGGGCAGATCGCGGGTGAGTTGACGGGTTATCTGAAGCGGCTGATGGGTTGGTGAGGATGCCGGGGGGCGCGGGGAATGAAAGGGATTGGTTGGTGAGGATGCCGGGGGCGCGGGGAATGAAAGGGATTGGCGGGGAATGAGAAGGGTGTCGTTGGTGATCATTCGCTATATGCCGGCAATGCGGCAATATCTTCGAAATCGGTGAGACCGCGGATGAAGGCATGGCATTGCTCGCCGTTGGTGATCACTATATATTTTACGGGGATGGCCATGTTATAACGCAACACCTGCCAGAGGACCCGGCTATCCAGTCTTTCTTCCATGGCTATGCATTCGACGAGCATCCAGGGCTGAGCACCGTTGTCGAAGATGAGGAGATCGAACCGTTTGTTCAGCTCGCCCAACCGCATGCGGCGTTCGACGGCGATATAGGAGGCCGGGTAATTCTTCACCTGCAGGAGATATTGAATAAAGTTCTGGCGGACCCATTCTTCCGGCGTGAGGCGTACCCACTGTTTGCGGAGTTCGTCCCATATCTCCTCCTTCTTCTTCTCCGGCTCCCTGATCTTGAATGGATGAGAAGGATAATAGATCTTAATCATAGCCAAAACTATTTGGTAAATTTAATAAATGAAAACCAAAGAAGAGATAGTTAATAACTGGCTGCCCCGATATACAGGCGAGCAACTGGAGCATTTTGGGGAGTATATCCTGCTCACTAACTTCGACAACTATGTGCATCTTTTCGCGGACTGGCATAATGTGAAGGTTATCGGTGAGGGTAAACCGATGCAATGCGCCACCGCCGGGGATATCACCATCATCAATTTCGGCATGGGCAGTCCCGGCGCCGCGACGATCATGGACCTTCTGACGGCCATCAAGCCGAAGGCGGCGTTATTCCTCGGGAAGTGCGGCGGTCTCAAAAAAAGGAATAAGCTGGGCGATCTGATCCTACCCATCGCGGCCATACGCGGGGAGGGTACTTCCAACGACTATTTTCCTCCGGAGGTGCCTGCGCTTCCGGCGTTTGCGCTGCAAAAGGCGATATCGACCACTATCCGCGAATATGGCGTCGACTACTGGACGGGGACGGTCTATACGACCAACCGGCGGGTATGGGAGCATGATGAGGTATTCAAGGAATACCTGCAGAAGATCAGGGCTTATGCGATAGATATGGAGACCGCGACGATCTTTTCGGTGGGTTTTTACAATAAGATCCCGACGGGGGCGCTGTTGCTGGTAAGCGATCAGCCGATGGTGCCGGAGGGGGTCAAGACGGCCGAAAGCGATCTGAAGATCACGTCCGAATATGTAGAGCGTCACATCCGCATCGGCATCGACTCGTTGAAACAATTGATCAATAATGGGGTGACGGTGCGGCATCTGCGGTTCTGAAGCGGCGCGCTGCTAAATTCCTTATTTTAGCTGTTCTATGTCTCCGCTCCTATCGATCAAACATCTGGGAATAGCCTTCGGGCATGATGGCAAATTGACCCAGGCCGTATCCGACATCAGCTTCGACGTACATCGCGGCGAGATCGTCGCCCTCGTGGGCGAATCGGGTTCGGGGAAATCCGTGACCTCACTGTCCATCCTGCGATTGCTGCCCTCACCGCCGGCGCGCTATACATCGGGAGAGATCCTGTTTACGGGAAGAGAGGGCGGGACGATCGATCTGTTGCAGCAGCAACCGGAATCATTGCGCACCATTCGCGGAGCTGAGATCGCGATGATCTTCCAGGAGCCTATGACCTCGCTGAATCCAGTCTTCACCTGTGGCGACCAGGTTGCCGAGGCTATAAGAGTTCACCGTAAAATATCCGCGGCTGAAGCGAGACGGCAGACGATCGTTTTGTTCGCAAAGGTGGAGCTGCCGGACCCGGAAGGGATGTACTCGCGGTGGCCCCACCAGCTCAGCGGAGGACAGAAACAGCGGGTCATGATCGCCATGGCCATGAGCAGCCGGCCTTCCCTGCTCATCTGCGACGAGCCGACCACTGCGCTCGACGTTACGGTGCAAAAAACCATTCTCCAGCTGATCAAACAGCTTCAAGAAACCGAAGATATGGGGGTGATCTTTATCACCCATGATCTCGGGGTCGTCGCGGAAATTGCCGACAGGGCACTGGTGCTGTACAAGGGGAGCGTGGTAGAGGAAGGGCCCGTACGGCAGCTTTTCAGCCATCCGCGACATCCGTATACGAAGGGGCTGCTGAACTGCCGCCCTGCCTTACATGTGAAAGGCGAACGGTTGCCGGTCGTCAGCGATTATCTCGAAGGAACGATGCCGGATACCGCCCGAGGCGAACCGGCGCGGGAGGTGGGGACGGAAGTTTCGCGGCGGGTAGAGCGGGAAGTTTCGCGGGAGGTAGGGCGGGAAGTGGAGCTGGGGGTGGAGCGGGAGGTGGGGCGGGAGGTGGGGCGGGGGGTGGAGCGGGGGGTGGAGCGGCGGCCATCGGCCGGCGGGGCGTTGGTGAAAGTCGAGGATCTGCGGGTCTGGTACCCTTCGAAAAAAACATTATTTGGGAAAGTACTCCAATATACCCGCGCAGTCGACGGGGTATCCTTCGAAGTCAGGGAAGGCGAAACGCTGGGGCTGGTCGGCGAGTCGGGTTGCGGAAAGACGACGCTTGGAAGAGCATTGTTGAGGCTGGTCGAACCCACAGGCGGGAAGATTATTTTCAGAGGTGCAGAATTGGGGGCTTTGCGGATGGAGGAGCTGAAGAAATTGCGGTCCAGCATGCAGCTGATCTTCCAGGACCCCTATTCTTCGCTGAATCCCCGGATGACGGTCGGCGCCGCCATCGCAGAGACGATGAAAGTCCATGGATTGGGCGGCAACCCGCGACAGAGGAGGGAAAAAGTGATCCAGCTATTGGAAAGGGTAAGCCTGAATGCCGAACATTTCGACCGCTGGCCGCATGAATTTTCGGGAGGTCAGCGGCAGCGCATCGTGATCGCACGCGCGCTCGCACTCGAACCTTCGTTCATCGTTGCGGACGAGTCCGTTTCGGCACTGGATGTCAGCGTGCAGGCGCAGGTGCTCAATCTGCTCAATGATCTGAAGGCGGCATTCGGGTTTACCGTCGTCTTCATATCGCATGATCTCGCGGTGATACGCTATATCAGCGATAGGATCGTGGTTATGAATAAGGGGAAGATAGAAGAGTCGGGCGCGGCGGAGGACATTTACCAGCATCCAAAATCGGACTACACGAAGAAACTCATTGCGGCGATTCCGGGAGTGGCGGCGGGTGCGCCCTAATCTTCATCCTGTCTCACCGCATACTCATTATCCTGGAAGAAGGCGACCGCACTCCTCCTACGTGCCAGTAACAATCGTCGCCACTGCTCCTCGAATTGCTGTAATACAGGTACGCCAGGGCGAAGCCTTTTTCCCGTCGTCACCACCAGGCCCGGTTCGGTACTGATATCCCGGCGCCCTAGCGGCTGGATACCGCTGAGGCCTATCTGCCAGTCGTCCTCCTTATTGATCTTATACTTGAAGAAATATACCGATCCCGTCTTTTGTTTGAACTGCGCGGGCTGTTTGTCGACGAAAGCGATCGCCGCAAAACTATCGACGCCATGTCCGGAGACCAACAGGCTCCGCGCGATGGATTCCTGGTTGCGGAATTGCCGGGGGAAGATATCCTGCCGGCCTATGTCAGTGAGACCCTGGAACAGCGGTCCGCGCGAGGCATCGTCCGCCGCCAGTGCGACCAGTATCGAGTCTGCAACAGGCATCCGGTTGCGAAGGAGCAGCAGGGCTGTATTCATCCTCAGCCCGGCATCGCGGCTTTGTAACAGCCGGTCGAAAAAATGAGGGATGGCCGGATTCCTTCCATAGAAAGGAAGGAGAAGTATGGCATAGTCATCGAGCTCATTGTTATTGTCATCGCTCTCCGCATCGGCGTTGTCGTCTCCATCCTCGTCTTTTTTCTGGAGCCTCTTCTCGTCCTTTCCCTCCTGTTTTTTCCATTGGATCTTGGCGTCGAAATAGATCTGGCTGAAATAGCCTTCATAGTCGGCGGCCTTAAGATAGCCGCTGTCGACGAGGTCGGCCAGCAGGGACTGGATGTTCGGTTTGTAGTCGTCCACCGTCGACAGCTGGAGAAGACCGGGAAACAGGGTACGGGCCAGTCTCAGCGAATCGCCGATATCCTTGAACAGGTAGTTATAGTCAGAGTTGTTGTCGAACACCGGCGGGTCCTGTGTCATCAGCTGTCCCAGCAGCCGGTAGGCTTCGGTCGTCTTTTGATGCGCCAGCGCCTTGAAAACGGCATTCTGAAAGGTGCTCGTATCGCCCACCCTCTGGTAAACGTCACGGAGACCCGCCACGACGGACGGAGTGGCGGCAGAGTCGCTGATAAAACCAAGCTCGTTGATCAGCCTTGTCTTTGTTTCGAAGTAGTCCGTTCCGTTGTAGGGCAGTGTCCGGATGGCACTGAGCAATGCGGGGACACCGGCCGGTCCGAAATAGACGTTGGGTATGGCCGCCCGGGCCTTTTTAGCCAGCGAGGAGTCACCGCTATAAAAATCATGGAAAAAGATGTCCAGCTTACTATCGAAGACGCCGGATCCGGTCGGATTCCCCAAGGGCCGGAAGCTGGCATAAAATCGGCGGAGGAATTCACTGTTCCGTTCCAGCGAGTCGGTGAGCGATACTACTCGGAATATTCTGTCCTTTTGCAGGAATACCCATACATGGATGCAGCGGGTGGTATTGGTATCGGTGAGGGTATATCGGTAGCCGGAAAGATCGCCGTCGTGCCAGGGTTCTTTCCGGGCGATGACCAGATCGCGTCTGTATCTTTTTTCGCCCGCTTCTTCCTGCCAGAAGGTGGCCGTATCCCGGGGATAATAGTATTTGGGAAACGACTCCACGGATACGAATATGGCCTCCCCGGTAGAGTCATCCTGGAATAGAGCGGTCTTGGGACGCGGCCAGTAGTTGTTGTAGTCGGGAAGGGAGTTCAGGAACTCCTCGCTGCTGCCTCTTTCGATGATGCCGCGGATACCCGCGTCGACGTCCGGTACTACGGGAGTCGTGACGCTGATATGCAGGAAGGAATCCACATAATTGCGGAAGGCGGTATAGCGATAGGGGACGAAGGTCAGCGAGTTGAACCAGCCGGTAAACGGTTTGTTCTTTTCCCGGCTGTGTACCGCAAGTATGTAATAGTCCGGACCGTGGAGGATGAACCGGGCATGGATAAAGGAGCCGTCCTTTTGCTGGTAGCCGGCGTCGATACAGGCATGACCGTCGAAAGTGCCGGTCCGCCGGCTAAGACGCTTGTCTATCCAGTCCGAACCCCGAAAGGATTCTTCCATCAGCGCCAGATCGGCGGTGTCTTCTTCGAGGAACCGGTAGTTCTGCACCGTGCTCTTCCATAGCAGGTAGCCGTCACCGGTGGTGGAGTCGGTGGCTTCGTAATCCCAGCGGGTAATACCCTCGGGTTCCGGCGTGGTCCTGTTCTGCGCGGGGATACGAGGCATGCGGATCGTAAATCCGCCCCGGTCGGGGGTGAAGTCTGCCCAGCCGGACATTGTTACGGGATGAATGCGTATACTGTTGAAAAAGGTTTCGGCTTCGGGACCTTCGACATAGTTGTTCGTACCGCTCATCTTGAAGACCCATACTTCCCCGGGTGTCACGAGGATATTATACCGTTGAATATCGCCTCTGCGGGTACGGGCCGTGATATCATATCCATTATAGCCGTTGCGGGTCACCGGTGTCCTTTTGAGTATTTTTCCGGGGACATTCTCGTAGAGCAGGCTATCCACTTTCCGGAGGACGGTCGCCTCTCTTTGTCCGAGAAATCCGGCATTCGTCCGCACCCTCCCGATCATATAGTAGGCGCCGTTGCCCATGTCGGCATACTGCCAGGAGTCGGACAAACGGCCGTCGATGCGGCGATAGAGCTTACCCGGCAGCTGCACCGAAAAGCTCCCGTCCGGGGCAGACGACGTCGAGAAGGTTACGGGTACCCTGATCTTGTCGATATCGTCCCGGCGTGTTGCGTCCCGGTCGGGCATCATCACGGGCCGGAGGGTATATCCTTTTTTGCGCAACAGTTCGATGACGCCCCTGTTCCCCGGCAGATGGGCGGCCCCTACCCCAACAAAGAGCGAATGTCTTTGAACGATGCTATCGATCGAGGCTGCCTGGATCTCGTTGCGCCGGTAAAGGAATTTCTCCATATAGGACTCGGAGGGTTCCATCAGCCGCTCGAGCGAGTCGAGCAGGTCGAGATCGCCTTTCCGATAGGCTTCCTGTGTTTTCCGTTCGATCTCGAACATCGATTCCCCGTCGGTATCGGGCGCCTTTTTCCGTTTGTCCTTCATCATGTCCTGTGCGGCCTCCATGATCAGACGTTCGGTCTGGAAATAGTTTTCCACGCCGGTGGCCTGTTTGCCGAGCTTTCGGCCGGTCTGATAGATATAGAGATCGAGATAGGTATCTTCCTCGAAATCGGCCTGGCTGCGGAAGGTGCGGTAGAGGAGGCCGTTGATGACCGTAGGCTCGTCGCTGATGGCGGATCTAAGCCGGTCTTCGTAGCGCTGCAGCTGAAAGGTTTTTTCGTTGATGAGATCGCTGGGCGCACCCTGTGTATAATACCGGAGATTGGATTGAAGTTTCTCGAACCGGAACAGCTGATCCTGCCACAATTGGGGATCCAGCTCGAGCGCCACGACATCGGCATTCCTGATATCCAGGTAGAAGCTGTCGCTGAGATGGAATACCAGCTTGCTGCTGACGTGCATCGTGCCAAAGAGATAAGAGGGTTTTTTGAGACCGTGACCGGTGATCTCCCACAGGAGAGTGGGATACCTTTTTTCGATGTGCTGTTGGGCCGGGAGGGAAAGAGCCAGGAAAAGCAGAAAGATGGTCGCCGGTACACAACGCCTGAACAGGGTCGATCTCATTGATACAAGTTGCGTAAAAGACGCCAAATCGAAAAAATTATTATACTAAAGGCAGGCTAAAATCGGTGAGCGGCGGCCCCTCCCCCGGGGTCCCCCTTC
>DASYSV010000285.1:0-7071 GCA_036010185.1 Puia sp. | reverse complement strand
TGTGACGGACAGCCCGGTAACGGCGATGCGGGCGTCATCGGCAGGATGAATGACAAGCTCATTCACCGCGGGCCGGATGCCGGGGAGACCTTGCTATTCGACAATGTGGCCCTGGGGTTCAGACGGCTCAGCATTATCGGGCTGGACAACGGCATGCAGCCCATCCATAACGAGGACGGCTCCATCGTACTGATCTGCAATGGCGAGATATTCAACTATATCGAACTCAGGCAACAATTACAGCGTCGCGGGCATACGTTCAGGACGGCATCCGATGTCGAGGTGATCCTCCACCTATATGAGGATCACGGCATGAGTTTCCTCAATGAGCTGAATGGCCAATTCGCCTTTGCCCTTTACGATAAGAACAAGCGGATGCTTTTTTGCGCCCGCGATCAACTCGGGATACTGCCTTTCTTCTACATCAAAACAAGCACCGCGTTTATTTTTGGGTCGGAGATAAAAGCCATTCTGCAACACCCTCTGGTAGTGCGGGAGGTGGATGTGGTCGGGCTCGACCAGGTGATGACCTTTGCCGGATTGATAAGCCCGAGGACGCTTTTTAAGAACATCCATAGCCTGGAGAACGGTCACTACCTGAGCGTGGACAAGGCAGGAGAGGTGACCAACCTGGAATATTGGGATCTCCTGTATCCGGAAGGAGAGATCCGCCTCAACGGGAAAACGGAGTCCCGGTACGTAGATGAGCTGGAAGAGCTGTTCGAATCATCGATACGGTTGCGGCTAAGGGCCGACGTACCATCGGGACTCTATCTGAGCGGCGGGCTGGATTCTTCGATGATCGCGATGAAGGTCAGCCAGGTCCTGCCGGGCGTGAGAAAGGAGGCTTTTTCCATCGATTTCATCGATCCGCGGCATTCCGAGTACCAATATCAGCGGCTGGTGGCCGATGAAAGCAATTCGAAGCTCAACCAAATGACCTTTTTATACGATGATATCAGCCGCAGGCTCCGGCATTCCATCTATCACTGCGAGTGCCCGATAAAGGAAACGTATAATACGGCCTCGTTGCTCTTATCGGAGAGAGTGCGATCCAGGGGCATCAAAGTGATCCAGTCCGGCGAAGGAGCCGATGAATTCTTTGCGGGTTATGTGGGCTATCGTTTCGACAAGCTCAGGGCGATGCGTGGCATCGGGGACGAGACGCCCGGACAGGAGTTGGAATTACGGGACAGGCTATGGGGAGATACTTCATTTTTTTATGAGAAAGACTTTTTGGAATTCGACAGCGTCAAACGCGCCCTATATTCGAAGGACCTTAACGCTTCCTTCGGTGAGTTGAACTGTCTGAACCACCCGCTGATCGATAAGCGGAGGCTGCACAACCTGGACGTATTGAACAAGCGGGCTTACATCGATTATAAGATCCGGCTGGTGGATCATCTCGTCGCCGACCATGGCGACAGGATGGCGCTGGCAAACTCGGTCGAAGTGCGTTATCCTTTCCTGGATAAGGATCTCGTGGAGTTTTCCACCCGGCTGCCGGGCGAGCTCAAACTCAACGGGTTTACGGAAAAATATATCCTCAAGAAAATGGCAGGCAGGTTCGTTCCCAGGGTGATCTCCGAAAGAGAGAAGTTCCACTTTATCGCTCCGGGCAGTCCTTACCTGTTGCAGAAGCGTATTCCCTATATCGACGATCTTCTTTCCTATGATCTCATCCGCCGGCAGGGGTTTTTCGATCCGGACGAGGTCGAGCGGCTAAAAAAGCAGTATGCGCAACCGGAATTCGCCATCAACGCCCCGTATGAGACTGATGTCCTGATCATCGTCATTACTTTCGGCATCCTGCTGGAAGAGTTCTTCGACGGACCTCATGCGGGGTCTATTCAATAATCGTTAAATCATTCGGATCATGGTATTTCAAGACGTATTGCTGGAGAGTCTGCGGCGCAATAGCGACAAGACCGCTATTGAAGAGAATGGGGAGGCTACCTCCTATGCGCAGTTGCTTTCCCTATCGGACAAGGTAACCGCTTTCCTGTTGGAAAACGGCGTGGAAAGACAAACGGTGGTCGGTATCCGCCTGACACGCCGCCCGGACCTGATCGCTGCCGTCATCGGGGTCATCCGGGCGGGAGGCGTCTTTGTCCTGCTGGACCCTGCTATGCCCCGGCGCAGGATGGAGGCGCTGTTGGCCGAGGTCCGGCTGGATCATCTGATCACCGAGGAGAGCTGGTTGGAGGTGGCGGGCAGAGAGAACGTCGCGATGGACGCCGACCCTTCCCATGAACCCGGGGACAGCCTGTATATCTATTTCACCTCCGGATCCACGGGGACCCCGAAGGGCATTGTGGGAAGGAATGATAGCCTGCTTCAATTCCTGCGGTGGGAGATCGACGCGTTTCAAATCGAGGGGACAGTGCGGGTGAGCCAGTTCATCAGCCCCTATTTCGACGCCTTCCTCCGGGATGTCTTTGTGCCGCTGCTTACCGGTGGCGTCATATGTGTTCCCCCGGCCGATGTGTCCTTCTTTTCTCCCGAGCGCATGGTGGAATGGATCGATGCCAATCATATCCGGCTGATCCATTGCGTGCCCAGTGTTTGGCGGGTAGTTAACAGCGGGCCTCTCCACTCCGGTCTTTTTCCCGATTTGAAGTATATCCTTCTCTCGGGTGAAAAGATCATCTCTTCCGAGCTATCGGGATGGTACGAGGTATTCGGCACCCGCATTCAGATGGTGAACCTTTATGGCGCGACGGAAACAACCATGATACGCACCTGTTACCTGATCCGGCCGGAGGATGCCCGCACCGCCAGGATACCGATCGGCGAGCCCATATACGATACCGCCCTGCTCGTTGCACATAAGGATCTGACGCCTTGCGACACTTTGGTGCCCGGCGATCTTTATATAATCAGCGACTATATGAGCGCCGGATACCTGAATGATCCTTTGCTGACGAACGAAAAATTCACTTGGATCGACATGGGTAAGGAAGGCAGGAAGATAGCCTTCAGGACGGGCGACAGAGCCAGGATACTTGCAGGAGCGAAGATCGATCTGATAGGCAGGGAGGACCGCCAGATAAAGCTGCGTGGAATAAGGATCGAGCCGGACGAGATCGAAAACGTCCTTATGCGCAGCGGGCTGGTAAAGCTGGCCGTCGTGATGCGGCATACGGAAGCCGACGGATCGGAATCGCTGATAGCATTTGCGGGAAGGGCCGAGGGGCAAAAACAGGTTTCGAAATGGGCCGAAGCTATCGAGACCCGTCTCAGGGAAGAGCTGCCTGCCTATATGGTACCCTCCGATATCGTAGAAGTGGAAAGCATCCCCTTGTTATCCAACGGGAAGACCGATTATAAAGCCCTGGCTTCCCGGCTGACGAAATCGGATGTGATAGCGCCTGTCAATGACACCGAAACGAGACTATTGGGCATCTGGAAAGAGATCCTGGGTGATAAACCTATTTCCACCGACGATAGCTTTCATAAGATCGGCGGAAATTCCCTGAGTATCATGAAGCTCATAGGCAGGATCTATAAGGAATACAATATCCGCATCTCGCTGAATGATCTGTTCAATAATCTCAATATAAAAAAGCAGGCAGACCTGATCCGCCATGCAAAAAAGGACCTGCTGTATGTTATTACGCCGGCGCAGCGCAAGCCCGGTTATCATGTTTCCGCCGCGCAGGAACGGATCTATTATAACCAGCAGCTCAACAAGGAGGCTGTCCCGTACAATGTGCCGACCGCATGGGTTATCGAGGGTCGGCCGGATCGCGAGCAGATAGAAAATGCATTTCGCCGGCTGATCGAAAGACATGAGTCGTTGAGGACGGAATTCAGGATCGTCGACGGCGAGTTGCTCCAATTCGTAAAGGAGAGCATACCCTTCCAGCTTGCGGAAGCAGCGCAGCAGGAGGACGACGGAGACATCCGGGACGTCCTTTTCCGGCTGATCCGTCCTTTCGACCTGGGTGCGGCACCATTGATCCGTTGTACGCTGATCAGGACTCTCCAGGGCAAGGACATCCTGCTGGCGGACGTGCATAATATCGTTTGCGACGGGATTTCACAGGCCATCCTTCTGTCGGATTTCTACCAGCTATACAAAGGCGTTATGCTGAAACCGCTTGCGATACAATATAAGGACTATGCGGAGTGGGAATTCGGTTTCAGGAATACGGAAGAGTATCTTGCGCACCGGGAATTCTGGCTCAGCGCTTTTGAGGGGACCGTCCCCGCCCTCGATCTGCCTGTCTCGCAACCCCTGGGTGGGGATATGGCCGGCGCCGGGGGGACCATCCAATTCGAGATAGCCAAAAGATCGATCGAACCTTTACTGAGCTACCTTCGTGCGGAGGGAATCACGCCCTTTGCAGGGATGTTCTCGCTGTATCTTCTCTTCCTGGCGCAATTGACGGGTCAGGAGGACATCGTAATCGGTGTCACCTCGGCCGGCAGGATGCAGCAGGAACTCGAAAATGTGCTGGGTATGTTTGTAAAGGCGCTTCCCATCCGGTGCAGGCTCGACCCCGGCACCCGCTTCAGGGACCTTCTCCGGGATCTCCACCGACTGCTAATACAGGCCCGCAGCCGGCAGGTATACGATATCACCAACATCGTCATCGAACTGAACAACGGCCGCACCCCCGCCGTGAAGAGTCTGTTCAACGTCATGTTCGCCTTCCAGGACTACCTGGATCAATGGAAGCTGGAAGATATCTCCGTATTCCCGCTGGAGAATGCCGGCTCGAAATTCCCCCTCACTTTATTCGTGAACGATTGGGAGGATTGTTTTCATTTCAGGCTGGAATACCAGTCCGCCTGTTTTACGTTGCAGGATGCGGAATTGCTGGCGGGTCAGTTCGCCGACCTGCTGCTGAAGGCGTGTGCGCATATGGACGGCACGGTGCTGGAGATCATCGGCGCCGGTGAATCGCAAAGCGATCTCATCGGGGATGATGTGGCCTTTAATTTTTAAACAGTTCTCAATTCAGCCGAAGACCTATATGTCCAATTCATTACTCGACCTGAAGGCGCTGGAAGCCAACCGGAATATCGTTGCGCGCAATTACTGGCGAGACCGGTTAAAGGGAATGGAACCGGCTTCCTATTTCGCACATGGACAGCCGCCGAAGGCATCGCCGGCCTCCCGGCATTACGGCGTATGCCGGGTTGTTGCGTCCGACGAGGTATATCAAACCCTCTGTGCGGTCGCACCCACGGATAAAGCGCGCCATATGGTGCTTTTAGCGGGACTGGTCATCCTGGCGGCAAAATATGCATCCGCGGAAAAGGTATGTGTGTTCACCCCCGGCTACCCGGGACAGGAAGAGACGCTGCTGATCCCCTTCCTGGCGGAAGATATGAATCGATTTAGTTTCAGGGATTTCCTCCACACGCTGAAAGAACGGCTATCCGCCGATCTGAAATACGGAGCGTACCCATTGGAGAAAATATTGGCTACCGGCGGATGGACTCCCGCCGGTGTTCCTGTCACGGGAATGCTCGTAGAGGAGTTCCAGGCCAGCGGGGTGTTCGATCGTCTTTCGCCGGACATCCTGTTCTCGTTCGGCGTGTCGGACCGGCTTAGTTTAAGGATCCGTTATGACCGCAATAAATACGAGGACGCGCCGGTCACTCAATTGTTGCATCTGTATCTTAGCCTGCTGCATCGGCTGATCATCGGTAAAGCCACCCGCATCGGCGAGATCGGACTGGCTTCCCGGGACGACGAAGAACGGATCCTCCACCAATTGAACGATACGGAGCGGAACTTCCCGCTGGATGATCCCCTGACGGAGATTTTCCGGCGCCGGGCGGAATCAAGCGGCGAACTGCCGGCCGTGGAATCCGCAGACGGGCATCTCAACTTCAGACAACTGGAAGAAGCCTCAAACCGCCTGGCCAACTACCTGGCAGGCGATGGCCTCGGTGCAGGCGAGATCATCGCCCTCCGTATGGAGAGGTCCATCGACCTCGTCGTTAGCATCCTGGCCGTCCTTAAGGCGGGATGTCTTTATCTGCCCATCGACCCGCACTACCCGGAGCACCGGATACGATATATGCTGGAAGACAGCCTGGCTCAACGGGTACTGACGAAGGAATCCCTGGATGAGGCACGCGACCGGATAGCCTCTTGTTCTCCCCTGCTTACGGAGAAAAAGAGCCACCGTTGGCTGTATGTTTTTTATACTTCGGGTTCTACCGGACGGCCGAAGGGCGTCATCGGATCACAAAAAGGGTTTATCAACCGCCTCCGATGGGGATGGGAGAATTATCCTTACAGCGACGGCGAAGCAGCGTGTATGAAAACCAGCATCGGTTTTGTCGACCATTTCGCCGAAATATTTTCGCCGTTATTGCAAGGTATTCCATTGGTCATCTTCGGGGAGGAGGAGATCCTCGATCCGGCCAGGATGATCGCCTGGCTGTCGGAAAAGCGGATCAGCAGGATCACGCTCGTCCCGTCGCTGCTTCGCACCCTGATCGCGTTGATCAGGGAAAAGAACCTGCGTATCGGGTGTCTGCGTTATGTTTTCTGCAGCGGCGAAGCGCTGCCCTATTCGTTGGGTAAGGAATTTTATGAGACTTTCGGAGAGGCCGTCCTTATCAACGTTTATGGGTCCACCGAAGTGAGCGCCGATGCCACCTGGTTCGAGACGGACAGGGCATTCTTTGCCGGGCAGGATCGGGGGTATCTGAAACGCGTGCCCATCGGCAGGCCGATGTCCAATGTGCAGGTAGCCATCGTCGATAGGACCGGCATGCTGCTACCGCCCGGCGTCGCCGGGGAAATATTGGTGGGTGGGGACTGCGTGAGTCCCGGTTACCTCAATGGGCCGGAATTGACGGCAGCGAAAATGATCGACGTTCCTTTTTTCAAACAGCCGGGAGCCTATCTGTCCGGGGATATGGGTCGATGGCTCGCAAATGGCGACATCGAGTACCTGGGCCGGATAGACTACCAGGTAAAGATCCGGGGGATCCGGATACGGCTGGATGAAGTGGAGCAGGTGCTGGTCCGCTGTCCCGGCATCGGCCAGGCCGCCGTGGCCGTTCATGGAAAAGAGGAGGACAGCTTTTTAGTGGCCTATT
>DASYSV010000005.1:0-8294 GCA_036010185.1 Puia sp. | reverse complement strand
CCGGTGTGGGATAATCGTACGCGGCGCAGCCGGCGAAGAACTTTTCCTTCAGCATAGGCAGCTGGCTTTTCCCGCGGTATTTGGAGCTGGTGGCCCGGCGGAGCAGATCTGCATCGGCCATGTCGAGCCCGGCCCATTCATGGGCCACCTGGATGACCTGCTCCTGATAGATCATGACACCATACGTGGAGCCCAGCAGGTCTTTGAGCCTGGGGTGTGCGTATTCGAATTTATCGGGATTGTTGTGCCGCTCGATATATTGTTGCATCATGCCGCTGCGGCCTACCCCGGGACGGATGATGGAACTAGCCGCCACGAGGCCCTCATAGTTATCGCAATGGAGTTTTTTTATCAGCTGTCGCATGGCCGGGGATTCGATATAGAAACAGCCGATGGTATTGCCGGCACGGAGCTGTTCTTTGACGGCCGGATCTTTTTTGAATTTGTCGATCTCGTGTATATCGATATCGGTGCGGTGGTTTTTTTTGATGAGCTCCGTGCATTCTTTGATGTGTCCGAGACCGCGTTGGCTGAGGACGTCGAGCTTGTAGAGACCGATGTCTTCAGCGACGAACATATCCATCTGGGAAGTCTGGAAGCCTTTTGGGGGCATGTGTACGGCGCACCAGGAGGCGATCGGTTCTTCGGAAATGAGGATGCCGCCGGGGTGGATGCTGAGACCGCTGGGGAAATTTTGGAGGAGGCGGCCGTAGCGGAGGATGGCCATGTGTATTTTGTCGTTGGAGTTTTGGCTACCGCCGGCCAACGCATCGATCTCAGCCTTGGGGAGGCCGAATACCTTACCCAGCTCGCGTATGATGGCGTTGTACTGGAAAGTGGGGTACATGCCTAGCAGGGTCGTATATTTCCTGCCGTAGCGTTTCATCATATAATCGATGACCTCGTCACGGTCGCGGTAGGAGAAATCGATATCGAAATCGGGCGGGCTGGTCCGGTGGGGGTTGAGAAAGCGTTCGAAATAGAGGTCCAGTTCGATGGGGTCAACATCGGTGATGCGGAGACAGTAGGCCACGAGGGAATTGGCGCCGCTGCCGCGTCCGACATGATAGAACCCGCGGCTCTGTGCATAGCGGATCATGTCCCAGGTGATGAGGAAATAGGCGGTGAAGCTCATCTGATCGATGATACGGAGCTCTTTATCCAGCCGTTGTTTTATTTTCTTATTGGCGCCATAGCGAAAGCGGAAGCCGTCCCTGGCCAGCTTTTCCAGCAGCACGCGGTCATCTTCGCGGCTGGCGCCGTACATTTTTTTATTCTTATGTTCTCCGAAATTCATTTCGATGGAGCAGGCGTCGATGAGACGTGCGGTATTGGTAATGATAAACGGATATTGCGGGAAGGCGGTCATCATTTCCACCGGGGGGATGAAATATTCGTCTTCGCCGGCGAGGTGTTCGGGTTTGAGCTTGGTGAGCAGTGTGTTGGCTGCCATGGCCCGCAGGAGCCGGTGCAGGTTGTAATAGCGTTTGTCCTGAAAGGTGACAGGCTGGCGGATGATCCATTTATCCGGGCAGGATGCCAGTGGCATTCGGATGAGCCGGTGGGCCTCGCGGGGGAGGATGCCGATGCGCTCGTTATCCAGCAATTGTTCGGGCGGCTTGCCGCCGAGGGGATAGATAATGAATCCGTCCGTGATCTTGCTGAAAGGTGGCTGCAGGGCATCGGCCGGCGGGAAGGGTTTTTTTTCCAGCAGGTGATCGGACAGGAATTCGTTGATTTGGCGGAACCCATTATTATTGGCCGCTATCAGGGTATAAAGCAACGTGTTGTCGTTCCGGATCTCCACGCCCAGGATCGGCTTGATCCCCTCCCGGCCGCAATACCGGACGAAGTCCCAGGCGTCACAGGTGGAATTGATATTGGTGAGGGTGAGTGAGGTGGCGCCGGCTTCGACGCCGGTCCTGATCAACTGTTCCGTGGAGAAGGTCCCGTATTTGAAACTAAAATAGGTTTTGGTGAAATACATCGCAAGGTCTTGTGGGAACAAAGTTATGAACTACCTAATAATTTTAGTATCTAAATACTAAAATTATTAGTAATTTTGTTTCAGCAAAATGCCTTGTGAGCCTTTGCTGCAGCGGATTGTAGCGATAACTGTAAAAATGGGAGTAAGAAAAAGTAGAAGATGGATCGAAAAAATGACGCGCAGGGTAGCAAAAAAAGGCGGGTGAAAATAAATGTCTTTGCACAACCAATTTATAATTCGAAAAAACTTTTTTTTGTGTTATGGGAAACAGAGATTCTCGCTATGACCTTATCAAGCCCATGTTGTCAGAAGGTAAAATAGTGTCCTTTACCGATATCTTCAAATACATCCCCAAGACGATCGTTGCAAACGATCTGGGCAAGAAGGTGGACCGGTTCACCGTGATGATGAATCAGGTCGAGAAATTCACCCTGGAAGAGTTGTTCAAGATGGCCGCATTGTGCCGGCTGACCAAAGATCAGATGTTCGGGTTGTTATTGCAGGAATATGTAAAAAAGCATGCGACGGAAGTGTTAGCACCGGAGTAAAGTTTTTCGAGTTCTAGTTTGAAGTTCCATTACCATTGCCCGTAGCGGGCCCTTATCCATTTTACGAATCGATCCGGAACCAGGCCTCTTCCGCATAGGCCGCCCCCAAAGGGGCGGCCTATATTTTTTTGGGGTGGATCGGAGCGGATGGGGTGAAGGGTATGGGTGGATCGAAGCGGATGGGGAGGGGATGCGGGTGGATCGGAGCGGATGAAGCGAAGGGAATGGGGGTGGATCGGAGCGGGTGGGGTGGTCGAATCGGGCCCCGGTAGAAGATTCCGCGGAGGCGGTTACCGGGAGAAATGTATCGGCATCTAATAGGACATAAGATTTTAATAACTTAAATTTCAATAACATGGCAACACAAGATTTGACCGGCATCATCATCGCCGGTGTCTCTAGGGGAGCATCGAGTCGGGATACCGCCGAATGCTGGCGAAGGATCAGACGCGTATGATCGATCATGCGTTGGAAAAACTGGAACCGGAAGACAGACTTGTGCCCACGTTGTATTATCTCGACGAGCAATCGATCGGTGAGGTCGCGGCGATTACGGGCATTCCGGGAGAAAATATCAAGATGCGGCTGCACCGGGCCCGAAAGAGGATGTACGGTATCCTGAGCAGGCTGGTAAATGCCGAAACAAAAACTATTGAAAATGGACACTGAAAATGAATATGAAGACATGCGGGATCAGCGTCAGGCCCTTGTCTTATGGCTACGCTTCGTCGCGGTGGGTCTGGTTGTGATCCTTTTGGTGAGGATCTTCGGTTCCCAGGTGAGCTGGGATCTTACGGGGAAGCTAACGGTCAACAATATCGCCGGTTTGGCCGAAAGGTCGGGTGATGCCGGCAGATGGCTGGTGGACCATATTTACTTTTTGCTGCCGTTGGTGCTGCTGTTCTTCAGGCGGAGAATGAGAGATCAGAACGTTTAGTTCACAAAACGGGCGGAAAAGGATTTGGTATGATGAAATAATTATGTTTACTTTGCAGTGCAAAGCACTTTTATATATGGAGTATGATCGGCAAAAAAGGATCGTTCGCGGGTGGATCGTGTTCTTTATCATCGCCCTCGTGCTAAGCGGGGCGACGGCTTTTGCGCTGGAAAGCGAATTGAATTGGCTATTGGCTCACTGGCCTGGTCGTGCGGACAGTGCGCTTCATTACTGGGTATTGAAAGTCTATGATGCCTTGCAGGACATGAATGCGCGGTATCCTTTCCTGGCCTATGGCTATGATTGGCTGGCGTTTGCGCATTTGGTGATCGCGGTCGTGTTCATTGGGGTTTACCGGGACCCGGTGCGCAATAAATGGATCCTCGGTTTCGGGATGATCGCTTGTGTCATGGTTTTTCCGTTGGCGTGGATCGCGGGCGCGGTGAGGGGCATACCGGTCTACTGGCGACTGATCGATTGTTCGTTTGGTGTGATCGGGATCGTGCCGCTGTTTATCTGTTACCGGAAAGTGGTATGGATGGAAAAAATGGGAGCGCCACTACCCTGATTGGTGTATTGACTATGGCCGGAGTTGTTTGGAAATTTGTGCCTATTAAACACTCCGATCATGTACGGGCACTATCTTATACTTCTCTCCCTGGTCATCGTTTCCTGCCGGAAAGAGAATACACCCGCGTCAGCCGACGACGCATCTTCATCGAACAAGAAAGCTACCACGGGTCTGGTACAGGGTCCGCCGCCTATCGTCTGGTGGTCGGACGGACCTACGATCCCGTATGCGGACGATATCCCCGGTGATGTGCCCAGGAATAACGAATATGGGCAGGGATTCAGCATCAACGGCAAGGGTTATGTCTGCGGAAGTTTGCTGACCACCGGCTGGAATACGGGTGATTACATCGGCGATCTATGGGAATTCGATCCCGCTACCGAGAGCTGGACGGAAAAGAGTCCCTGCCCCCTTGCCGGCGGCCAGCTTATCGAGGCTGCAAATTTCGTCATCGGCGATAATGCCTATATCGTCATCGGCAATGCCACCTATCAATACAATCAACCTACCGACACCTGGACACAGAAGGCGTATATCTTTTCTGTCCCCCGCGCGCTTGCCACGGCCTTCACCATCAACGACAAAGGATATATCGGGCTCGGCTATGACCAGAGCAGCAGCCAGGTATCCGAGCAAAACGACTGGTGGGAATACGATCCGGTTGCAGACCGTTGGACGCAGAAAGCAGCATTCCCCGGTGCAAAGAGAGAAGGTGCGGCGGGCTTTGCTGTGAATGGCAAGGGTTATGTCATCGGGGGCAGTCATTTTGCCAATGGTCATGGCAACTGGGGGAGTAAAGTATGGCAGTACGATCCTGTAACCGATGCCTGGTCGCAAAAATCCGATTTTCCGGGAGCCGGGCGATACGAGGCTGTTGCGGCAACCGGAACGATCGGTGGAGTCGAGTTGGGATTATTGGTGGGAGGAGGCAATGCCAACACGCTTTTTACCGATGCCTGGGAATATAACTCTGCTACCGACAACTGGGGACAGTTTGCGAATATGCCGGGAGGGGGTCGTTATGTCCCGGCTGGTTTCGTAGTCGGGCATAGCCTGTGTATAACCAATAAGACCATGGTCTCCCTGAACTGGTCACGATAAAAATCAAAGCTATGTATATGCATAATAAATTTTCCGTTGGAATATCGCTGTTGCTTTGCGGTGTTCTTGTTTCTTGTCAGAAGGAGACTACTCCCGAGGCCGGCGAAGCTGGTGCTTCATCGAATAAGAAGACGACTACCGGGCTGGTGCAGGGGCCGCCGACGATCGTTTGGTGGGCGAACGGGATCGCTGTTCCGTATGTGAATCAATTCGGCACCCCGGCCGAGCTTAGTCAGGACGCGGCGGGTTTTTCCATCAACGGCAAGGGATATCTATGCGGCGGCGGGCAATTCTATGAGGGAACCGGCGGTGTATACAGCAGCGATCTGTGGGAATATGATCCATCGGGCCCGATCTGGACGAAAAAGGCGCCCATTCCCGCAGCGGTCAACAATGCAGTCGCGTTCGTTATCGGGGGAAAGGCATACCTCGTCCTCGGCAATACGACCTGGCAATACGATCCGGCCGTTGACCAGTGGTCGCAGAAAGCGTCTCTCCCGACCGTCAACCGGCAATTTGGCAGCGGCTTTGCGATCAACGGCAAGGGATATGTGGGCTTGGGTTATGACGATGTGACCACAGCCTTTCAAAACGACTGGTGGGAATACGATCCCTCAACGGAGCATTGGACGGCAAAGAAAAAATTTCCCGGTACGAAGGTATATGCGGCACCTGCTTTTTCTGTCGGCGGGAAAGGCTATATCGTCAGCGGAAGACATGGCGCTCAAAGTTTTCCGACGGCGGTATGGCAGTACAATCCTGCAACGGATAACTGGACGCAAAAAGCAGATTTCCCCGGTGAAGGCCGCTCGTCTGCGGTCGGCGCGAGCGGCACCGTCGACGGCGTCGATGTCGGTTTTGTAGCAGGCGGGGTACCGGGCACGCCCCTCATCCCTATCAACAAGGATGCCTGGGAGTATTTTCCTGCCAGCGATACCTGGGGACGACTGCCGGATATGCCGGGCGGGGGCCGGACCGATGCAGGTTGGTTTGTCATCAATCGAAGTCTTTTTATCGCCAATATATCTGTCGTGGTGCTAAACTGGTCGAACTGATCAATCAAATTTTATGAATACGCGTAATTCTTTTTTGTCCCGCGGGGTCATTCCGCGTGAATGCGATCGTGGGCGGCGTGGATATCGGTTTTACCGTGAGCTCGGGTGTTTGGGAATATAACCCGGCAACAGATGTCTGGGGGCAAGTGCAGAATATGCCGCACACCCAGGGGGATGCGGATGGGGGATTCGTGCTGGGGAATAGTTTGTTCGTTGCCGGATTGAATGCAGTCGCGCTCAACTGGACGAGATAGCATTTTGGTTCCGACCCGGAAAGCGTTGGTGTGATTCGGCGGGGCCGGTCACACCAATTTTTCATTGATGGCCTTGGAGACGGCTTCGGTCTGGGTGTGGACCTGTAATTTTTCGTAGATGTTTTTGATATGTGTGCGGACGGTATCGAGGCTGATATTGAGCTCGGAGGCCATTGCCTTGAGTCCTTCGCCTTTGGAGAGATGCGAGAGTATCTCTTTTTCGCGGGCGGACAGTTTGTAATCGTTGGGTGTGGGTCCGGTCGCGGTTTGCTGCATACCGGCGATGATCATGCGGGCGATGCCGCGGGACATGGGCGGCTCGCCATCCATCACCTGGCGGATGGCTTCGGGGAGATGATCGGAGAGGTGCTTTTTGAGCAGGTAGCCTGAAGCGCCGGCGCAGATGGCGTCGAGGACGTGTTTGTTGTCATCGAAAACGGTGAGGATGATGATGTTGACCTTTTTGTCGAGCGTGCGAACCTGTCTCACCGCCTCGATGCCGTTGAGACCCGGCATTTCGATATCCATAAGGATGACCTCGGGGTTGTACCGGGCGATGTGAGCGGAGATGTCGTCGGCGCGGGGGAAGGAGCCAAGCAGGAGGAGGTCTTTCGAGAGCATGAGCAGGTTGGCCAGGCTTTCGCGCAGGCTGTCATTGTCCTCGTATACCAGGATGCCGATCATCTGATGATTTGTTGAAGTCTCGGATGAGGTGTTGAGACCTTCGGCAAGATACCGAATTTTTCAGGGGTGGGCATACCGCAAACAGGTGACCGGTGCTGACCCGCACCAGGAAACGGCAACGCCGGGAATCGGAGATCCGTGCGGGCTCCTTCAGAATTTATAAGTCAGGCTCATCGCAATCCCGAAATCGAATTCGGCACCCGTTCCCGAGGGCGGTTTGGTGTCAAAACTGCTGTAAGGATTGATCGTCAGGTAGAAATACCGGATCAGCTGCCAGGAAAAGCTGGTATTGCCATCATACCGGAAACGGCCCTTTTCCGTGAGACTGAAATACCCCGTCCAGGACGTCGAGATCTGGATATCCGGATGCTGGAATTTGTAAAAATTGAACCGGAACATCAGCGGGATCTCCAGCGCCGTAGGGCTGGCCACGCCTTCCGTACTCTTTTCCTGCGTCACACTGAGACCGGTGATGGCATATAGCTGCCAGGTATCGCGGATGACGAGTTTGTTTCCGGCTCCCATCAGTTCGAGATATCGCCGTGCGATGGACAGTTCCAGATTGCGCTGATACTGCAAAGCCCCCGCCAGGAACCAATTGTTGCTGAGAGTATAGGCGCCGAATAGCTGAATGGATTCGTTATCCCGCGAAAATTTGCCGGAATCGATCGACCCTATCTCCGATGTCTGCAGCTGGAATTCCCATTTTTTGGTGGCGAAACCGACGTTCGCGCTGAGGTTGAGCTGACCGATATTGCTGCTTTTGGTATAGCTAAAACCGGCGGATAGGTTGCCGACCAATCGTTTGAAGAATTCTTTGTTCAGGGGTACCAGGTCAAGGATGTCGACCAGTGCCAACGGCATGACGAACCCTGCCTCATCCTGTACGATTCCCCAACCGGGTTTTTGGGCCGCCATCAAGACCCCATAATAGGTCTGTTTTCCGATCGTCGTGATCTTGAAGGTTTCGCTGATGTTCATTCTCCTGATCTTGTAATATTTGACCTTGACGATCTTCATGTCGATGTCATCTATATATAGGGTACCCAATGAACCGCTCTGCACTTCCCCGATGAGTACCTGGCCATTGTAGAGGTAGACGGTATCGGTCCGCTGCGCAGATGCGGTGAGGCCTGAAAAGGCCATTGCCAAAAGAT
>DASYSV010000583.1:0-4250 GCA_036010185.1 Puia sp. | reverse complement strand
TCGGTTATTGGGCCATCCTGATGGTGGCGGGTGTACCGGGCGCCGATCCGCTGAGTATGACGGGGAACGCGGGCTATCGTCTCGATGTATTCGTGCTGGGGGAGAACCACATGTATCATGGGGAAGGGATCGCCTTCGATCCGGAGGGGTTGCTGAGCACTTTGCCGGCCGTGGTCAATGTGGTGGCGGGGTATTTCGCCGGCGTCTTTATCAGCCGGAAAGGAAAAGAATATGAAGGGCTGACACGTCTGTTGCTTTGGGGTTGCGGTCTTGTGGTGTTGGCGCTGGCCTGGAATACGGTCTTCCCTGTCAACAAAAAACTTTGGAGCAGTTCGTTCGTCCTCCTGACCATCGGCATCGACCTGGTGTTGCTGGCTTTTCTGATCTATGTCATTGAGTTCCGGCATAGGGTCGCGTGGACGCCTTTTTTCAATGTATTCGGGAAAAATCCATTGTTCATTTATCTGTTATCCGAGCTGTTGGTGGTCATCCTTTTCACCATCCCCGCAGGCAGCAATGGAGAAAGTGTCTACGAATGGGTCAACCGGGTGTTTTACCAGGCTTTGCTGCCGGGCGCCATCGGGTCGTTGTTTTTCGCACTGACCTATATGATAGTGTGCTGGAGCGTCGGGAAGTGGCTGGATCATAGGAAAATCTATATCCGAGTGTAGGTGCAATAGTGTATCTTGCGCCGCATGTACAAAGCGGTATTCCTGGATATGGACGGTACGTTGCTCAGAAGCGATCATTCCGTCAGCGAAGAAACGATCAGAAAGATAAGGGCACTTACTGCGCAAGGTGTGACAGTGGTCCTGGTCTCTGCGCGGCCTGTCGATGCCGTATTTCCTACTTTCCGGAATATCGGCCTGCCCGAACAGACTCCCCTGATCGCATTGAATGGCAGCTATATCGTGCAATCCGGCGAGCCCATACTTGACGTGCGGATCGATCTCGGGATGACGGCCAGAGTGACCCGCGAGGTGAGACCATATAAGGCAACCATCGCTTATTATCTTCAGCGGGAATGGTATTCGGAGGCTAGCGATGCATGGACCGATCACGAGCAGAAGATCATGGATGTGCAGCTGAGGGTCGACAGCATCGAAAGGCTGATCGAAGAGTGGGGCGGCAAGGGGAAAGCGCCGAACAAGATGATGGTCATGAGCGAGCCATCCAATATAAACGGAATCCAGGAACATCTGCGGTCCTTGTTCAACGGTCAGCTGAACGTTTATCCTTCCAAGGCCACCTATCTCGAGGTGATGGACAGCCGCGGTTCCAAGGCGGGTGCCGTCCGGTTCATCGGCGAGCGGATGGGGCTGGTGCCGGCGGAGATCATCGCTATGGGCGATAATTATAATGACATCGGAATGCTCGAGTTTGCGGGGCTCGGCGTGGCGATGGGCAATGCTCCCGATGATATCAAAGCTGTCGCCGATGATGTCACAGACACCAATAATAATGATGGGGTGAGGAAGGCGCTGGAAAAATACTTCAAATGATCTCGTAGAGACGCGCGAGATTGATCAGCTCTACGGTATTGGATATCTTCAGCTTGTCGAGGATCCTTGTCTTATGGGTCCCTACCGTGGACTTGTGCAGGCTGAGGGTATTGGCGATCTCCGATACCGAACTTCCTTTGAGCATTTGCAAAACGACCTCGAACTCGCGATCCGAAAGATCTTCAAAGGGGTTGTCCTTTAGCTTTTTGGTGAGTTCGCCCGACAGGATCTCGGCCAGGTTGTCGCTGATATAGCGTTTCCCGCTCAATACCTTCTGGATGGCATATTTGATCTCCGATTCCTTGGAATATTTGTTCAGGTAGCCATGTGCGCCGATCTTCAGGAACCGTTTGGCGAAAAAGACTTCCTGGTTCATGGTAAAGATAATGATCTTCAGACCTGGGTATTCCTTGAGCAGATAGGCCGTGAGACTGAAGGATTCGGTGTGCGGCATATTGATATCCAGGACCAGCAGATCGAAGTGAGCCCCTTTCATCTTTTTGATCACGGCCTCTCCATCCTCCGCCTCGTCGATGATGACATCGTGGATGCAATTATTGATCAGTAATTTTAATCCGGCTCTGACGATGGAATGGTCATCAGCGATTAAGATATTCTGCATATGCTTGGATTGAGGGGAACTTATCCCAAATATAGAGGATAATAATTATATAGGAAATTTTGTTCCGCCTGTTTATTTACGGGGATCTTTTGTCAGGATGCCGTCCCGGTAGCGCCCGACCGTAGCCTGCAGCTTGCGGTACCGGGGAATGAGGGTATGAAGCAGAAGAATGTCGACTGAAACGGCAAGAAAGATAAGGATCAGCCATTTGTACCAGTCATTTCGGCTGAGTGTGCCATAGGCGTCCTTGCTGAACTGGTGCAAAAGGAACTCTATTGCCTTTAAAATATAGAAACCCGCCATGGCGCTGACGAGCTTAAAGGAGACGATATACTTGTCCAGGACGGTTTCCAGCTTGCTCAGGAAATCGATCAGCGGGAGGGCCAACAGCGTCGGGTAGTCGGCGAAAAGGATGAGCCGGATATGAAAATAGAGAGAAAAACTCAGCAGGAGGAACAGCGCTCCGGTGACGTAGAGGTCGTCACCACTGGTTCTCCATTGTCCGCGAAGCTGCCAGGAGTTGAACAGCCAGAGCAGGGCTATGACGGCGATGCGCAGGAGCAGTTTTCTCCGAAGATAGAAGGCGTCTGACAACGGGTTTTTCACGACGATCTTTTCCAGGTCGGAAGACAGGACGGGCCGCTCTTCCATGGAGACCTCGGGAAAACTGTCCCATTGTTGTAACAGCTTTTTCAGCTCCATATCAACGTTGCCTTTAAATAAGGGATCAGGTTCTTGCCCTGGGTCGTTGACGTTTCGTTTTTGCGACCGGGATAGTACTTGCCCGGATTGATGGCGTCGAGACCGGTCAGGCCGGCCATATCGCCGGGGGCCACCTTCTCCAGATGCATGAATAGCCGAAATTTCTCGAGATCGGAGATCTCACCCATCGACTCGCGGAATTTCGTCATGCACTGATGGTAGTCCGAAGACTTGAATTGGATGGTCCTGACGGTAGGGGGCTCCATTTCCATAGTGATGGAATGCAGCGCGGCCATATTGATACAGGCGCGAAGCAGAAGGGTCTGTTTGTCCTCACTGCTCTCTTTTTTCCTGGACCGGATATTCTGCGAGGCAGCCGCAATGATGTTGGTAAAAAGACGCTGGTGTTCCTGGTAATTGTGGGCGAAGAACCGGCAGATCGAATAGACCACCTTGTGCTGATTTTTCAGCATCGAGCGGGTCTCGGAATTACATCCGCTCTTTTTGGAGGAATTGTTCATAGTGGGTTTGGATTTTATACATGGGTCGGGATCAGGCGGTAAATATGTATCGAAATTCGTTTTCGAAATAACTGCGCCGTTCATTTTAATAACGTAAAAGGACCGCAAAATGGTATGGTTAAGTGTTTATCGCAGGGGTGATGTCGTTAAAAAACTACGATCAATTCAACCTTTTACTATATTTCCAAGGGAGCCTAATTAATACCTTGTCGCGGATTGGTAGCGGAGAAGTGCTTTTGACGGGCAAATAAACTTAACGCAATGAGCTATGTATCTCTTGAAAATTCAGAATCTTTTCTGAAATGTTTTGAGGTGATCGCAGAAGACAAATCATGTATCGTATCGGAATCCGTACTTTATTTTTCCGGGAAAACGGGCAAAGGTTTTATGACAGTCGCCGGGTTGGCGACCGGCATCGAGGTACTGGCGGTGAATGTATCGGCCCTCGCGGAAGACTTGGTATTCAATTTCTTACCCTCTACAGATGCTTTCTCTTATCTCCTTAGTTTCGACGAGATAGAAATCCCCGGCAACGGGGATAGTGATCTGACTCTCAATTCCTCAGCTGTTCCGGCGCTATTTTCCTCCGTATCCATTGCCGATGCGGCGTCGGGCAGGGTCGTCAACTACCCTAAGGACCGTGTGGTCCGGTCGATACTGGTCCGGGTGAAAAAGTCTTCGCTGGATCACCTGATCCAGGATTTTGACGCCGGTACCATCGGCCGTATCCTCGGAACTGCAGGCATGGGTGAGACGCTGACCTGGCCGATCACCTTCAAATACCGGCTGCTGCTCAATGACTTTATGACGGAGATCGTACAACATCCTTTCCGGGAATTGTTCACCATCCGGAATGTTTCGGTGCTGATCGAATACCTTCTTCAGCAATTCTTCGTTATGGAC
>DASYSV010000530.1:0-4268 GCA_036010185.1 Puia sp. | reverse complement strand
TGGCATACTGGTCTTTTTCTAATTTTTATTTAACTCACAATTTACGATTAACCCCTCAATTTCAATTGCACGATATTTTCAATATGATGAGTATGAGGGAACATATCCACCGGCTGGACCCGAGTCACGGCATATTTCGTGTCCAGCAAATGCAGATCGCGCGCCTGTGTAGCGGGATTACAACTCACATAAACCACGGTGGGGGCAGCCATATCGAGTATCTTGTTCACCAGGCCTTCATGCATCCCGGCCCGGGGCGGATCGGTAATGATAACATCCGGACGGCCCTGCTGTTCGAAGAACTCGTCCCGGCAGATATCCACGACGTCGCCTGCAAAAAACCGTGCATGGGCGATCCCGTTGAGTTCCGCATTCTCCCGGGCATCATCGATCGCGGCCTCAACCACCTCCACGCCGACAACCCGTGAGGCCTGCCGGCTTACGAAGATACCGATGCTACCCGTACCACAATACAGGTCATAGACCGTCTCATGCCCCGCCAATTCCGCATACTCCCTTGTAATCTGGTAAAGTCGCTCACCCTGCCGGGTATTGGTCTGAAAAAAAGACAGCGGACCGATCTTGAACCGAAAGTCCTCCAGTGCTTCCATAACATATCCCTTTCCGTATATGACCCGCGGATCGAGACCGGTGATACTGTCGTTCCATTTGGTATTGATCGTCACCAAAAGAGTGGTCAGTTCGGGAAATTGTTGCAGGAGGAGGTCCGAAAGCCGGCGGGTATGTTCTTCGTCTTCATAGCCCAGCACCAGATTGGCCATGATCTCCCCGGTGGTACAGATGCGCAGCTGGAGATTGCGGAGCCAGCCGTTGTGTTCCCTGATATCATAGAAAGGCAGCTGCTCGCGGAGACCGAAGTCTCTGACGGCCTTGCGTATGCGGTTGGTCGGTTCTTCCTGCAGGTAGCAGGTATCGATGTCGACGACTTTATCGAACAGGCCCCGGGCATGGAAACCGGCTACGTTCCGGACGGGTGACACCGAGGGATCGTTCAGCTCGCGTGGTAGCAGAAAACGCCTGTTGGAGAAGGTATATTCGATCTTGTTACGATAGCGGGTGGTCTCGGCAGCGCCCAATATAGGATTGATCCCGGGCAGTGTTACTTTGCCTATCCGTCGCAGGACGTCTTCCACCTGCTGCTGTTTGTACTTCAACTGAAGGGAATAAGGCAGCATCTGCCAGCGACACCCGCCGCAAACCCCGAAATGAGGGCAAAATGGCTCTACACGGTCGGCAGAATAGCGCTGAAAGGCGGTAATATGGCCTTCGGCCCAGTCTTTTTTGTTTTTGGAAAGACGGATGTCCACGACATCCCCCGGAATGGCATTCTCGATGAAGATGACCTTGCCGTCGACCCTGGCGATAGATTTTCCCTCGGCTGCATAATCTTCGACGACTATATCGGATAACACTATGTTCCTGTCCTTGTTTCTTTTTCTCACGGTGCAAATTTATGGTTAATTTTACCCGTCTATGCGAAAGATCCTGTCGTCCCTCCTAATCGCCACCTGTTTTTTGCAAGCCTATTCACAGGACGGCTATTCCATCCATCTTCATCTGAAGCCTTACACTGCCGGCAAGGTTTACCTGGGATACTACTATGGGAAGATAAAGGCGCTGGCGGATTCGGCGATGCTCAGCGCCACCGGGGATGGCATCTTCAGCGGGAAAGAAAAGCTTCCCGGCGGCGTCTATTTTATCGTCAGTCCCAACCGGTCGATCCTTTTCGAGTTGCTGATAGACAGTGTCCAGCATTTCAGTGTCGCCGCGGATACCTCCTCACTGCCTGCCAGTATCGTCTTCACCGGATGTCCCGATAATACGGTCTTTCAGACCTATACCCGGTACACGGCCGCCAAAGGTCAGGAGATCATCGCCGCTCAGAAGGAGCTGGCCACCAAACGGTCGAAAGCGGACTCGACGGTCATCAGGGAGAAGCTTAAATCCCTGAATGCCGGGCTGCAACAGTACCGGGATAATCTCGCCGCCAAATACCCTTCCTCCCTGCTGGCGATCCTTTTCCGGCTGTTGAAGGAGCCCGAGGTGCCGCCAGCGTCGAAACAGCCCGGTGGACGGTATGACAGCGGATTTGCCTACCGGTATTTCAAGAGCCACTATTGGGATGGCGTAGATTTTACGGATCCCCGGCTGACACGGACGCCTATTTTCGAGCCAAAGCTGGATAAATATTTTCATGATCTCGTTCCGCCGGAAGCGGATTCGATCGAACGGGAAGCCGATATGATGCTGTTGCAGGCCAGGGTCAGTCCCTCTATGTTCCAGTACCTGATGGTCTATTTCGTTCAGAAATATGTCAACCCGGAGTACATGGGCCAGGACGCCGTGTTCGTTCATCTATTCGAGAAATACATCAATACAGGTGAGACGGAATTCTTTACGGAGAAGTATCGGAAATTCCTGAATGACCGCGCTTATAGCCTGATGGCCAATCTGATAGGGCAACCCGCGGCCAATCTTGAAATGGTCGATACCGCGGGAACGCCCAGACCGCTCTATGGCGTCGAGGCTCCCTTCATCGTAATTTGTTTCTGGGACCCTACCTGTAGTCATTGCAAGGATATCGTTCCCCGGCTCGATTCCATCTACAAGGCCAAGTGGAAGGCCGAAGGGGTCAGGATCTATGGGGTCATGGTGGATGGCGGCAGAGAGCAGTGGCTGCAATTCATTAAGGATCACAATTTAACCGATTGGATCCACGTTTATGAGACTGCAGCGCACGCCGACTCTACCGAGAAAGCGGGTCAACCTTCCTTCCGGCAGCTGTACGACGTGTATCAAACCCCCATTCTCTATTTGCTGGATAGTAACAAGCGAATCATCGCTAAAAAACTTTCTTATCTGCAGCTGGATCAGGTGATCGATCTGAAGCTGCGACAAAAAAAATCCAATTGATATGATCCTACGGGTCAAAGAGTCGTTCTTACTTTTTCTCCTTCTTCTCCTGCTGGTCTCCGGCATCCGTGCGCAAAATGTGTTCACCATCGACAATGTCCCCGTATCGAGGGACGAGTTCCTGCGCGCCTATAATAAGAACAATATGGCTCAAAAGCCCAGCGAGAAGTCATACCGGGATTACCTCGATCTGTATGTCCGGTATAAGCTGAAGGTAAGGGCCGCTTTCGATGCCCGGCTGGACACGCTTCCCACCCAGCGCGCCGAACTGCAGAATTTCCGTTCGCAGGTAGCGGAGTCTTATCTGAAGGATGATACGAGTCTCTCCCGGCTGGTGAAGGAAGCTTTCGAACGCGGCCAGACCGATATCCGCCTTTCGCATATCCTGATCCCTTTGCCGAAGAACCCGACGCCTGCCGATACGCTCAAAGCCTATGAAAAGGCGAAGATGGCTTATGAGGCGCTGAAAAAGGGAAAGAAGTTCAGTGAGGTGGCCATTCAATATTCCGAAGACCCTTCGGTGAGAACCAATGGGGGTCAGATCGGGTATATCACTGTATTTACGCTCCCTTATGAGCTGGAAACCCTGGCCTATTCCACGCCGCCCGGTCATTTCTCCAAACCGTATCGTACCAGGGGCGGGTATCATATTTTCCGGAATGACGGCGAGCGTAAGGCGCTGGGAAGGATCAGGGTCGCTCAGATCCTGATCGCATACCCCCCGTCGGCGACAAACCTCATCCGGCAATCCATCCGCCGGAGGGCCGATAGCATTTATTCCCTGCTGGCAGGTGGTGCTGATTTCGCCACTCTGGCCAGGACTTATAGCGGCGACAACCTGTCTTACCAGGCCGGCGGCGAGCTTCCCGAATTCGGTATCGGGCATTATGACTCTGCTTTCGAAGCCACAGCTTTTGCATTGAACAGGGATGGGGCCTATAGCCGGCCGCTGGAAAGCGTTTATGGCTATCATATCATCAGGAGGATTGCACGCAGGCCATTCCCCGGCCGGATGGATTCTGTGATCGCCGCCCAGCTAAGACAGCAGGTGATGAACGATCCGCGGATAGAAATTTCTCGTAAGACATTGTTAAACAAAATATTACAGCAGGTGAATTACCGTCGCGGGGATGTCTCCGATGCCGACCTTTGGGCATTTACGGACAGCGCGATGCTAAATGTCGGGCTATCCGGCTTCCGGGGACTGACACGGACGACCGCGCTTTTCTCTTTTAGCAGGCAGTCTTATACGATCAGGGAATGGCTGGATTATTTCCGATCGGTACGCGGTCAACGCCCGGGCGGTGCACAGGCCGACAAGGATCTGTATGACC
>DASYSV010000524.1:0-17424 GCA_036010185.1 Puia sp. | reverse complement strand
TATTGAAGTTTGTATAGAATGTTTGCAAAGTGGCCGCTCTTTCGGGCGGCCACTTTGTTTTTTCAAATTTGCCTATTAGATTTGCGTACAAACCTATATAAGTATGAAAAAGCATCTCCTGGCTTCTATTGTCCTCCTTTTCTCCCTGGTCTGCGCAAACGCGCAAATGACCCAGGGCACCTTCACCTTCGGCGCTGGTCTCCATCTTGGCCTGCCCGTCGGCGACTTTCACACTTCTGCATCCTTCGGGATCGGCGCCGAACTTCAGGGTGAATACGCCTTCACCGAGAATGTCACCGCCGTCGCAACCACCGGCTACACCTACTTCGCCGGCAAATCCTTTGATGACGGCTTCGGTGACACGTACAAGGTCAATTACGGGCATATCCCGGTGCTCGTTGGCGTCCGCTATTACGCCACTGAACAGATCTTCTTCGGCGCCCAGATCGGCTATGGTCATTACTCCGTGAGTGTCTCTGGCACCAACGCCAGTGGCAGTAGCGGCACCGGCGGCTTCGAATACCGCCCCCAGGTAGGCTACAACGCCAACCCGGTTCAATTTGTTCTTAGCTATGATGGCACCTCCGTCACCGGCGGTACCTTCAGCCAGATCGGCCTCTCCGCGATCTATAACTTCGGCGGCGGCAAATAATTTTGCTGGCAAACTTCCGAGCCGGCGCCCCGGGCGCCGGCTTTTTATTTACTTTTATACAATGAAGATCATCCTGAACGAACAGCAGCTGGAGATCACCATCCAACGGCTCACACACCAGCTGCTCGAAAACCATCTCAACCTCGAAAACACCGTCCTCATCGGCATCCAGCCGAGAGGCATCTATTTCTCGGACCGCATCGTTCAGCAGCTGACCCCGCTCGTCCCCGCCGGCGCCATCCAATATGGCAAGCTGGATATCACCTTTTACCGCGATGATGTCCGTACCGGCCTCCACCAGCTGAACCAGACGGATATCCCCTTTTCTATCGAAAACAAGAACGTCATCCTTATCGACGACGTGCTCTGGACCGGCCGTACCATCCGCGCCGCACTCGACGCCCTGCTGACCTTCGGACGCCCGGAGAAAGTAGAGCTATGCGTACTCATCGATCGCCGTTTCTCCCGCCAGCTGCCCATCCAGGCCGACTACGTCGGCAAATCCATCGATTCCATTATCACCCAAAAGGTCAAGGTCTATTGGGTGGAAAAGGATGGTAAGGACGAGGTCGCACTTTTATGAGGGCCCCCACGGTCTCTCCCGGCGGCCTCTGCCCACAGCCTCTCCAGGCGACTATCTCCGGCGGATTTATGAAAAATTCAAAAAATCGCTTAATTTTGCGTTCTAATGCAACTGAGCACCAAACATCTTCTGGGCATTAGAGACCTCCAGCCGGGCGATATCCAACTCATTTTAGACACGGCGACCCAATTCAAAGAAGTTTTACAGCGACCCATCAAAAAGGTGCCTACCCTCCGGGATGTCACCATCGTCAATCTCTTTTACGAGAACTCTACCCGTACCCGCATCTCCTTCGAACTCGCGGAAAAGCGCCTGTCGGCGGACACCATCAATTTCACGGCCTCCGGCTCTTCCGCCGCCAAAGGTGAAACGCTGCTGGATACGGTCAACAACATCCTGTCCATGAAAGTGGACATGGTGGTAATGCGACACAGCGCCAGCGGCGCCCCGCACTTCCTCGCCAAACATATTTCCGCCGCCATCGTCAACGCGGGCGACGGCATCAATGAACACCCGACCCAGGCCCTGCTCGACGCCTTCTCCATCCGGGAAAAGCTGGGCGGTCTGCAAGGTAAGAAGGTGGCCATCATCGGCGACATCATGCACTCCCGCGTGGCGCTGAGCAATATCCACCTGCTGAAGAAAATGGGCGCCGAGGTGACCATCGCCGGCCCCCCCACGCTCATCCCCGTCCATATCCGCGAAGCCTTCGACGTCCGCGTGGAATACGATCTCCGGAAGACCCTCGAGTGGTGCGATGTCGCCAACGTCTTACGTATCCAGCTCGAACGTCAGAACCAGCCGCTGTTCTCCTCGCTGCGGGAATACAGCCTCGCCTATGGTATCAGCAAACGATTATTGGACAGCCTGGACAAAGAGATCCTGATCATGCACCCCGGTCCCATCAACCGGGGGGTCGAGCTGGACAGCGACGCGGCGGACAGTAAGCAATCGATCATCCTTCACCAGGTGGAGAACGGGGTAGCCGTACGCATGGCCGTGCTGTATCTCCTGGCCGGAGGCACAGCACGCGGCGGTTCCATCCGATAAACCAGTCGCCACGGCCAGCCGTATCGGTTTTTTATCCTAAATTGCCGTTGTCTATGAACCGAATCGCCCTCTTCCCGGGAACCTTCGATCCGATCACCATCGGGCACCAGGACATCATCAACCGCAGCCTGCCGCTGTTCGACAAGCTCATCATCGGGATCGGGCGCAATGTCAACAAAGAGCCCATGTTCACCGAAGACCAACGACTCCAATGGGTCAGGGATATCTACAAGGATAACCCCAAGGTGGATGCGGTGATCTATGAAGGTCTTACCATCAAATGCTGTCAGCAGGTCGGCGCCAACTTCATCCTGAGGGGCATCCGTTACGTCAACGATTTCGAATACGAAAAGGCCATCGCGGATATGAACCGCAGTCTCGATCACGATATCGAGACCATCTTCCTCACCTGTCTGCCGCAATATACCTCCGTAGCCTCCACGCTGGTGCGGGACGTATTGAAGAACGGCGGGGACGTGATGCAGTTCCTCCCCGATGTGGTCGCCCGCTCATTATCCAAACGACAAACGACCCGCTGATGTCCATCTGGTTCGACCCTTCCATAACGCCGGAAAAGATTCGGCCACTGGCCCATCAAACCATGGTGGAACATATCGGCATCGAATTCACCGAAGTCGGGGATGACTATCTGAAGGCACGCATGCCGGTCGATCACCGGACACGTCAGCCCTATGGGCTGCTCCATGGTGGCGCCTCCGTCTCGCTGGCAGAGACGCTGGGAAGCATGGCCTCCGCGCTGGTGATCGATAGACAACAATACTATTGCGTGGGTCTGGAGATCAATGCCAACCATGTCCGTGGGGTCCGCGAAGGGTGGGTTACCGGTATCGCACGACCGCTTCACATCGGCAAGACCACACATGTCTGGGATATCCGTATCCATGACGCGAGCGACAAGCTGGTCTGCGTCAGCCGTCTCACGGTCGCCATCGTGGCGAACCTTAGATGACCCTTGCCATCGTAGCGGGCCTGCGATGACCGTCGCCGGACATCCCCCGTATCATTTCCGTACACCTACCCCAACACCCTCTTCACAACAACCTGACCATCAACATCTTGCAACCCGGCATCCTTTTAGTTCCCCTTTCCGCAATCCTTCATCTCCATGCTCAAGAATTACTGGTTGGTTGCCTGGCGCAATCTCATTAAGAACAAGGCCCATTCCCTTATCAATATTTCCGGCCTTTCCGTAGGCATGGCCGTCGCCATCCTTATCGGGTTGTGGATCGCAGACGAATACAGCTTCGATACCCAGGATTCCCATTACCATCGGGTCGCCCGCGTTATCCAGAATATTACCCATAACGGCAGCGTGTCCACCTGGAACACGGTACCCTATCCGCTCGCCGACGAGCTTCGGAAGCATTACGGAGCAGATTTCACCAGTGTAGTCATGGGCATCGGCGCCAATAACCATATCCTCGGTGTCGGCTTAAAACAAATGAATCTAAAAGGGGGTTTTTATGAAGCCCCGGTCACCAGCCTTCTTGATCTGAAAATGCTAAAGGGTCGGGGGGTTGAGCTCAATGACCCGTCTTCCATGTTCCTCTCCGCCTCCGCCGCAAAAGCGCTGTTCGGCGATAGTGACCCTATGGGACAAACGATACGGCTCGACAATAGTTTTAATGGCAAGGTAGCCGGCATCTATGCGGACCTTCCCTACTCTTCCACCTTTCGCGATCTGCAATTCATCGGCGGCTGGCAGCTCTATTACACCAATATGTCATGGATAAAGACCATCCAGGACCCCTGGCGGCCCAATGCCTTCGAACTCTATGTCCAGCTGACCGATGGGGCTGCATTCGACAAGGTCTCCCAAAACATCCGTGACGCCAAGCTTAAAATGCTTAACAAAAGACTGGCCGCCTCGAAACCGAAACTCTTCCTTTTCCCCATGAGCAAATGGCATCTCTATTCGGAGTTCAGGGATGGGGTGAACACCGGAGGCCGGATCCAGTACATCTGGCTTTTCGGCATCATCGGCATCTTCGTCCTGCTGCTGGCCTGTATCAATTTTATGAATCTTTCGACGGCACGCAGCGAAGGACGCGCCCGCGAAGTAGGCATCCGTAAAGCCATTGGCTCGCGACGGCAACAACTGATCGGTCAGTTCTTCAGCGAATCGCTGCTCGTGGCCATCTTTGCCTTTGCTTTTTCGCTCGTACTGGTCGGGATCAGCCTGCCTTTTTTCAATGAGATTGCAGACAAACGCATGTCTATACCCTGGAACAATGCCTGGTTCTGGCTGACCGCACTGGTCTTCACGATCACTACCGGTCTCGTCGCAGGTAGCTATCCGGCTTTGTATCTTTCTTCTTTCCATCCAGTCAACGTACTAAAAGGAAATTTCCGCGTAGGACGGAACGCTTCTATCCCGCGCAAGGTCCTGGTCGTATTGCAATTTGCGGTCTCCGTTATCCTTATCATCGGCACCATCGTCGTATACCTCCAGGTCCAGTACGCGAAGGACCGCCCCGCAGGTTATGACCGTGACGGTCTCATCAGCATCACGGTGTCGACGAAAAATATCCATAAGCATTTCGACGCCGTACAAAAAGAGCTTATCGGACAAAGAGCGATCGTTTCCATCGCAGAAGGTGATGGATCGCCCGTCAATACCTACAGCAGCACCAGCGGCATATCCTGGCCCGGTAAGGACCCAAATTATTTTGCAGACATCGCCTTTATGAACATTTCCTGGGACTACGGTAAGACCATAGGTTGGGACCTTGCAGCCGGTCGGGATTTCTCGCGCGATTTCTCCAGCGATACGTCGGCCTTTATATTGAACGAGGCGGCCGTCCGCCTGATGGGGCTGAAACAGCCGGTCGGCACGATCATCACCTCGGAAAATATACCTTACAGGATCATCGGTGTCGTTAAGGACCTGGTCATGGGGTCCCCTTATGAAGAGGTGCGCCCGGTCGTATTCACCCTTAATACCGATGTAAACAGCGCCTTTATCGTTCGTCTCACTCCGGGGAGAAGCGTGGCTCGGTCATTGGCCGCTGTCGGCGCCATCTTCACGAAGTACAATCCCGATGAGCCGTTCCAGTTCCAGTTTGTCGATGCCGAATATGCCCGCAATTATGAGAACGAACAACGCATCGGTCAACTGGCCGGCGTCTTTGCCTGTCTTGCCATCTTTATTTCCTTATTGGGACTTTTCGGGATGTCTGCCTATATGGCCGAACAACGCACAAAAGAGATCGGCGTGCGCAAGGTATTGGGCGCCTCCGTATTCAATCTCTGGCAACTCTTGTCAGGAGAATTTGTGATGCTCGTCTTTTTATCGTTGGTCATCGCCATCCCGCTCGCATGGTTAGGCATGCATACCTGGCTGCGTCATTATCCCAACCGCACCGCCATGACCTGGTGGTGTTTCGTTCTCCCCGCGGCCGGCGCGCTCCTGATCACCCTGCTGACGGTCAGTTTTCAAACGATAAAGGCCGCCCTGACCAACCCCGTCAGGAGTTTGCGGACCGAATGACGTCCGCCACCGACGGGAACGTACGTTGCAGCAATGGCTTCATCTCCCCATCGGCTACCCATCGCAATTCGGTGATCTGCTCTTCGGTCTGCGGCTTCAGCGAGGACCCGTCTGCGACGACCATCCGAAACCAATGCGTCTCCTTCAGGATATGCTTTCCACTTTCGTCATAGGTGTGATAGGTGACGAGCAGCGGACTCTGCAGCGCAACCTTTTGCAACCCCGTCTCTTCCTCCACCTCGCGAACGGCGCACTGCTCGATCGTCTCTCCCGGGTCGAGCTTGCCCTTAGGCAGATCCCAAATGCCCCGACGGAGCATGAACAGGTATTTTCCATCGCCATTCCTCACCAGCCCGCCCCCCGCTTTCACCAATAGGAATTTTTTGAAAAAAGCCTTGCGTAGGACTTCGAAGTCTTTGTGGATAAAGATCCCCGCATGCACTTTCGGCTGTCGCATCTCATGCAGCATGGTATTCACGGTATGGTGATCGAACTCATCGATCAGCACCGCGTCGTCATGATGCGAGTAAGCGACGATCTCGGGGGTCATTTCATCGCACAGGAAAAGGGGTTTGTCTGAAAAGTAGATTTTGACGTACATACTACAATTTACCTACTTTCGCATTATGGGAGAAAAGATCATCACCACCAATGAACGAGCCGTTGCCGAGCGGCTGTTACAGGCCCAGGCTATCCGTCTCAGTCCAAAAGAGCCCTTCACCTGGTCGTCTGGCTGGAAAAGCCCCATTTATTGCGATAACCGGAAGGTCCTTGGCTTCCCCTATATCCGGGATTTCGTCAAATCCGAATTATGTAATGTCATTTTCACCCAATTCCCCGATGCGGGTCTGATCGCCGGCGTCGCCACGGCCGGCATCCCCTGGGGCGCCATGGCCGCAGACCAGCTCAAGCTGCCTTATGTCTATGTCCGTAGCAAGCCGAAAGAGCATGGGCTGGGACAACAGATCGAAGGCTATTACCAGCCCGGTCAACCCGTCGTCGTCGTGGAAGACCTCATCTCTACCGGCAAGAGCAGCCTGCAGGTGGTCGATATCCTCCGCCAGGAAGGTCTGCAGGTCGTTGGCCTGGTATCCATTTTCAATTATGGATTCGACACCGCACGCGAGGCTTTTGAAAGATCAGGGACCCCCTTTATATCGCTGTCGGATTATCCGACCCTCATCCGGCTGGCGCTGGAAAAAGGCCTCATAAGCCCGCAGGACGAAAGCATATTGCTGAAATGGAGCGCCGACCCCGGCGCCTGGACGGGGGCCTAACCCAAAAATTCCTTATCTTTAAGGGACAAATTCCATTACATATGAAAAGATTCAAATTCCTCCTCGTCCTCCTCATCGGTGTCGCGACCACGGCCTCCGCCCAGACCAAACCCCAGATGACGGCCGTCATCAAGACCCCCACGGTACAATGCGAGCAATGCAAGGACCGTATCGAGACCTACATGAAACACGAAGACGGGATCGTGAAGGTCAACGTAGACTATAAAAAGAAAACAACCACGGTCACCTGGATGACCGATCGCACGAATATCGAGAATATCAAGACCGCCATCGCGAATGTGGGCTATGACGCCGATGACGTCACAGCCGAACCGGACTCCTACAAACGTCTCCCCACCTGTTGCAAGAAACCGGAAGACGGCGGCGGTCATGCCAAAAAGAACTAGCGAAAAAAAACCGGCTTGTGCCGGTTTTTTTCTTAAAAGAATATCGCCAGCTTCACTTTCGCAAAAAAGGGCATCCCCGGCGTATAGCTGATATCGTCCACCGCCTGTGGCTCCGTCTTCAACCGGGATTCTACCTCATATTGCGCGTCCTTCCATTTTGCGTTGAACAGGTTCTGGATCTCCAGTCCGATCTCCCACCGGCGCGTTGTATAATTGGCCGTCAGATCGTTCAGGAAATAACCCTGCGCTACCAGCGTGTTATCTTCATTGGCCGGACGGTCCCGCATATAACGGGCATTCCATCCGCCGCTGAAGCCATGGGGCAGCTTCACATACAGACCCGCCGACCCATAAAAGGGAACGGACAAAGGCAAATAATTCTCTCCCTTCGCCGCCTCCGCGTCTCTCGCTTTGCAAAAGATCATATCGGCATTGGCATAAAGCCAGCTCGTCAGCTGATAGCGTGCGGAGAGATCGATCCCTTCCCTTCTCGTTCTGTCTCCCGGAGAAAAGGTTCCCTCATCCCCGTCATAGGTCAGCTCCTGCTCCAGTGCAAGATACCAGATGCCGGCATTTACATAGACACGCGGGAAAGGTTTCCAGTTGATGCCCAGATCGGCCCCATAAGCCGCAGGCAGGACGCCGATACCCCGATCCTCCGCCACCACTTTGGCGTCATTGGAATGAAATCCCTTACCCAGACGCAGGTATACCTGTGAGCGGTCGTTGAACGTATATTCCATATTGAATTTCGGACTGACGATGGCCCTGCCCAGGGAAGGTTGCACCGGGTTCAGCCGGTCGTCATAATAGAAATCCAGAAAATCCAACCGCGCGCCCGCGTCGAATAACCAATGCACGGTCCGGTATTGTTCGTCGATATACCCATTGAGGGTCCACTCGCGGATATTTCCAAATTGGAGATCATTCAATACCCCATGCGCCGCATTCGTATGGCTGAGCCCGCTGCCGCGGATATCGTTCCACTGAGATCCCAATCCGGCAGATGAGGACAGAACGCCGCCGCCGGGCAAATAACTGTGAAGCGATAGCTTCCCGTCGTACCCGTAGATATTCCTGGACTCCTTCTGCAGAAGATGATCACCATTGAGACTATCGTCTGCAAAAAATGTCTGATCGTAACAAAGTCCGAATGAGTAGTGGGTAAAATAGGCCTGGTTCTCCCAGCTGAGCCTGTCGGAAACGCGCGTGGTCAGACGCACGATTGCGGTGCTGCGCGCGGTATTCCCCCCCTGAGTGCTGTCGATAAAACCCCAGCGGCTGATCAGTCCTTCGTTTACCGCACGGTCGGGGATCTCGCCCGAACTACGCCAGAGACTGCTGAACGTAGACAGGGTTACCTTGAGTTGTGTTCGCGGAGACAGATCCCGTAGATATTTGCCAAATAGATTCCCCCGGTTGAAGTGTTGTGCATAATCGAATGGCCCGTCCGTATAAAATCCTTCCCCGGCGATATAGGCGCTCGTTCCCCTCTGTCTGGCCTGAGCGCCGAGCAGATTGACGACGGTCATGATCCTTCCGGTGTGGAAGCCTCCCGCTTCGATCTTCACCTCATTGCGCTCTGGCACATCGACGGTCCGAAAGGCAAGATAGCCGGCAGTGGTGAAATCACCATGATCGGAATAATAGGGTCCCTTCCCGTATTCCAGGCTGGTCGTCAGCTCGGGGATCAGGAAGTGCAGATCCGAGAAACCCTGACCGTGCGTATGCGAAACCATGTTCAACGGCATGCCGTCTACGGAAACACCGACATCGGTGCCATGGTCGGCATCGAATCCCCGGAAAAAGATATGGTCCGCGATGCCCCCGCCCTGGTGTTGCATCAGCGAAAGACCCGGTACGAGACGCATCAGGTCCTGCGCCGAATTCAGGGCATGCAGATTGACGTCTATGTGGCTGACGACTGAAAATAAGGCATTGTTGGGCATTGGCTGGACCGTGATCGATCGCATATCCACGGTACTCCGGGATAGCCGGAACAGACAAGACTCGTCCCCGCGATCGATCTCCTGGCTCTGCCGGCGATAACCCACAAAAGAAGCCCGGATAGAATCGACGGACACGGCGACCTCGATCTCGAAGTTCCCCTGTTCGTCGGTCAGCACCGATCTCCCTTTTCCCCCCGCCGATATCACCGCATTTTCAAGCGGCTCGCCCGTCATGTTGTCGATGACCTTTCCTTTTACGATGGTTTGAGCGATGCCCGTATGGAAAACGAACAACAGGCCCATGCACAACAGACCCCTTACAAAAACATACATGAATGGATATTTGATGTGAAGACAATGTTTCTCTTAAGCAAAGAACATCGTCTCCCGGGGCGGCGCGAAAAAAGAAGGGATATATTCCTGCGGCTCGTCATCGAGATGACGGGTCGCAGGTCGATGATGAAGTATCGTTACCACAGGCACAGGAACGATATTCGTAGCCCGCAACACCTGCAGCGGGATTTCTTCGTGCCGGGCGTCCTTACCCGGCGTCTGCTGCTGCGATTGATCCTCCGCCAATTTCTTGTTCAGATAACATTTTCCCTTGCAGCAACAGGAAGGTTTGTTACGGTTGACGCAAAGATTTTGGGCGATATAGTCCCTGTTGATCCTGAATTCGGCGATCAAACACCACTTACTGAAGGTCTGAGCGACCGTCAGGAGCAGAAAGAGTATCGTAACAGGGTATTTCAGCATCCGCCTATGTTGCAGCACCGCCATATCCGCGACTCGCAGCGGCGCAAAGATATGGCCTTATCGCGAATGCTGTGCACGCGTACGCGCCGCTTTTTTCGCGGCCGCGCTGCGCTCAGCAGGTCCTTTCGTGCGCGCCGCTTGTTTGGCCGAATTACTGCGATCCGCACTGCTACGTTGTTTGGCGGCCGTAGTGGCCTGGCGGGATAACGCCCGTGGCGACGCGGCTTCGGTACCTTCTTTCTTCATGGCTTTTGTCCGCGCGCGCGACCGGACGGGATCGATCGGTTCGTTCCGCTGTCCCTTCGCCAATGCTCTTTCGGCGTTCTTTCTCGTCTTCTCGGATGTCTTTCCCTTTGCGGGCGCTTTCAGCTCCACACCGGCGCGGCGCGCTTCGGACAGACCGATAGCGATAGCTTGCTTCGACGACCGGGCACCGGTTTGACCCTTACGGATCCTATCCATTTCGGCTTTTACGAATTCACCGGCTTGTGTGCTTGCGGATTTCCCCTGGCGTTTGTCGCGTTGTGCTGCTTTGATCGTTTGTTTCGTTGGCATAGTAAGACATTTTCTCCAACCCATGCAATGACTGTGCCCCCAGGTGCGGTCACGGCGCCCCCAGATGCGGTCACCACGCCCACACGACGCCGATCATTCTTTTTCCTTCGGCGACTTCTCGCCCGCCGGTTTGTCTTTCATTCGCCCCGCCTCCCGTAATGCCTTGTGCAACACCCATTCGATCTGCCCGTTTACGCTGCGGAATTCATCCGCCGCCCACCGCTCGAGGGCACGCATCATCTCCGCGTTCATTCGCAGGGCAAAAGGCTTTTTTTCGGCCATCATCAGTGATTTAAGGTCCCCGTATTCACGATAGGCTGGGCTTCTCTGTCGCCGCAAAGTACGACCATGAGGTTACTGACCATTGCCGCCCTTTTTTCTTCATCCAGCTCGATGATATTCTTGGAGGAGAGGAGGTTCAAAGCGCTCTCTACCATGCTCACCGCGCCTTCGACGATCTTATGACGTGCCGCGACCACGGCGGTAGCCTGCTGTCTTCGCAACATCGCGCTGGCGATCTCCGGAGCATAGGACAAATGGGTGATCCGTGCCTCTACCACTTCGATCCCGGCCATATCGAGCCGCTCGGCCGTCTCGTGCTCCAGCGTGGCATTCACCTGGTCGAAATCCGTGCTCAGGGTTATCCCCGCCCGTTCGTCCTCGAAATGGTCATAGGGATACGACGCAGCCAGCTTGCGCACCGCGGCATCCGCCTGTACTTTGACGAACTTTGCATAATCGTCTACCGCGAACGACGCCCGATAAGTGTCCTTCACGTTCCAGACGAGGATGATGCTGATCAATACCGGGTTCCCCAGCTTGTCGTTGACCTTCAGCTGATCGCTTTCGAAATTGCGGGCCCTTATCGACAGGGTCTGCCGGCCATAGAAGGGGTTCACCCAGTATAAGCCGCTGGTGCGAACGCTGCCCCGGTAGGCGCCGAATAAAAGGAAGACCTTCGCGGTGTTGGGCTGTACGACCAGCAACCCTTTGGATAGCAGGATGAACAGGACCATGCACACCACTCCCGCACCCGCCGAACCAGGCTGGGCCAACAGGAGAATGGCGAAGACCAATATGGCCAGTATAACGAAGAGCATGAAATAGCCACTCGATGGCTTTTGTATCTTCTCGGAGAAAAGAGGTTCCATAACGATAAATTTAGTTGATATCAAAATGATATCATTATAATATAAATGTACGGCGGTTTGTCCGATCGGCCAAACTTTTCTTTTCTTTGTCGGGTCATGATAAGATACCTTGCCTGCTTCCTGCTTTTCTCCTGCTCCGGTATCCTCCGGGCTCAGACGCGTCCCAATATCATTCTCATCCTCGCCGACGACCTCGGCTATGGCGACGTAGGCTACCAGGGCCAGCAAAAAATTCACACTCCCAACATCGACCGTATGGCCGGGGAAGGGATGCGTTTTACAGAGTTTTATGCCGGCACGGCGGTATGTGCGCCATCCAGGGCAAGCCTGATGACAGGTCTTCACACCGGCCATACTCCCATCCGCGGCAATCGCGGATTCAAGCCGGAAGGGCAATACCCCCTCCCCGATTCTTCGCTTACCATCGCTACCGTCCTTCAGCAACACGGATATATCACCGGCGCCTTTGGCAAATGGGGTCTGGGCTATCCGGGCTCTACCGGTACTCCGGGGAAAAAGGGATTCACCGATTTCTTCGGTTACAACTGTCAGACGCTGGCGCATAACTATTACCCCGACCATCTCTGGATCAATGATGAAAAGCTGGAGCTTCCGGGCAATCTGAAAAAGGACTCGGTCTATTCCGGCGACCTGATCCATCAACACGCCCTGCGGTTCCTGCGCGAAAACCACGATCGCCCTTTCTTTCTCTACCTCGCTTATACCCTCCCTCACGCGGCGCTCCAGGTGCCGCATGACAGCGTATATCGACACTACGTGGCGCAGTTCGGTGAATCCCCGCGAGCTCCAGGTGCGGCCGACAAACGATCCGACTATACCTTCGAACCTTATCCGCATGCCGCTTTTGCCGCCATGGTCAGCCGTCTCGACCGTTATGTCGGCGATATCCTGCGCGAGGTGAAGGAACTCGGTATAGGCGGTAAGACCCTGATCCTCTTCACGAGCGATAACGGTCCGCACCGCGAAGGCGGCGGAGACCCTGCATTTTTTGATGGCAGCGGACCCTTCCGCGGTATCAAACGCGATCTGTATGAAGGCGGCATCCGTGAACCTTTTATCGCCCTGTGGCCGGGGACGATCAGGTCCGGAAGCGTTTGCAACCGGCCGGCGGCGTTTTGGGACCTTTTTCCCACGTTCGAGGAAACGGCTGGTCTGCCCGCTTCAAAGCACATCGACGGCTATTCGATCCTGCCGCTGCTCAAAGGCATGGACCGTCTGGCTCGTCAGCACGATTATTTCTATTGGGAATTTCATGAGAACGGCGGCCGCCAGGCGGTCCGCTGGGGAAATTGGAAAGGCGTCCGGCTTGGCGTGAATACCGATCCCGATCCGCCCATCGAGCTATACGATCTGTCGAAAGACCCCGGAGAAAAGGAAAATATCGCAGCACAGCATCCGGACATTGTCCGGCATATCAAAACGATCATGCTCGGGGCACACCTGCAGAACAAAGACTGGCCGCCGACAGCCGATGAAACACATGGCACTAAAATGTAAACCGGATATGAAAAAGCTAATCTTGTCTCTCGCTCTCAGCACCCCGCTGGCGCTTTGCGCACAAACTTCGACGAATGCCCATTCGCTCGCTAAGATCTGGGAGACCTCTCCCATCGTCAATGTCCCGGAATCCGTCCTGCCGGATGCGACCCATTCCTTTCTTTTCGTCTCGCTCATCGAAGGCGGCCCCTGGGATGTCGACGGCAAAGGCGCAGTCGGCAAGTTGGGTCTGGACGGAAAGCATTATGACTCCACCTGGATCACGGGTCTCGATGCTCCAAAAGGCCTGGGACGATTTGGCAACCGTCTTTATGTAGCCGACGTCAGCAACGTGGTGGTCATGGATATTCCGAAAGGGCGCATCATCAAAAAGATCGCGATCGCCGGTGCCATTGGGCTCAACGATATAACTGTGGACGGGTCCGGAGTAGTATATGTCTCCGATTCGAAAGCCGGCAAGGTCTACCGTATCGAAAAAGACGTTCCCGCCTTGTACATGGACCATCTCGATGGAGCTAACGGGCTCAAGGCGACCAAAAACGGACTGTATATCCTCGCGAATAAACAGGTACTCTTCGCCGATGCGGGTAAACATCTGCGCACCATCACCAGTCTGCCCAATGGTGGAGACGGTGTCGAAGAGGTCGGCAACGGCGATCTGCTCGTCAGCGAATGGGTGGGCTATATTTATTATGTCTATGCAGATGGCCGGAAGGAAATGCTGCTCGACACACACGCACTGCACAAGAATACCGCCGATATCTGCTATGATCCATCTAACCGCACGCTTTGGGTGCCGGGATTCAACGGCCTGACGGTGACGGCTTATCGGCTGAAATAAAGCCGCCCGCCTTCGGCGGGCGGCCGGCTGGTCTCTCAGCGATGCTGTGTAAGCGCCGCCTTGGCGCTCATCAGGGGACAACGATGCGAATGGTGGATGACAATGCCCGCGGTCAGCAGACCGGCTGCCGCCAGAAGGATCAGTTTTGTCTTCATTGTTATGATTTTTGACGACAAGATAACTGCCCGCCCATCACGGCGCCAGCGATTTCCAGCCCAACCACCCAAATCGGGGGTCGAATTGCCCTATTCGCCTGCCAGCCATTCCAGGAAGCTGTTGGTCCTGAGCCTGCCGACTGTCACCTTTTCATCGAAGGGAATAGAGAGATTGAGCAACAGCTTTCGCCCGAAATATTGCGACACGTCTATTATGGCCCTCCGGTTGACCAGGAACTGGCGGTTTACACGGTAGAACCGGCCCGCAATGGTCCGCTCTAATTCTTCGAGCGACCGGCTCACGACATATTGCTGTTTGCCGAACGTGAGCAGCCGGGTGAGATCGTTATGCAGATAGAACAGCGCGATGTCCCCGACATCCACCGGAACGATCTTCTCCTTGTAATAGACCAATACGCTTTGCTGTTTGCGTTTTCCAAAAGACCGCGCGATCTCGTCATACGACGGCGCTTCTCCCCTGAATGTCCGGTATTTTGCCAGTGCCGCGGCAATGTCCTTCGAAGAGTACGGTTTTAAGATATAATCGATCCCCGCGGCCCTGAACGCGTCCAGGGCATATTCGTCATAGGCCGTACAAAAGATCACCGGAATGGTTTGTTCGTTGGCCGCGAAGATGGAAAAACTCAGACCATCCCCCAATTGTATGTCGCTGAAAATAAGATCTGGAGGAGGTTGCTCGCGGAAGTACCCGATCGCTTCGCGAACGGAAGATAAGATAGCGACCACCCGGGCAGATGGCTCGGACGCCAGGATACATGCTTTCAGGTCCTGCGCCATCAAAGGCTCGTCCTCAATGATCACCGTATTCATGGATAAGCAGCTTTATACTGACAGAAAATAGATCGGTCGTCTCTTCTATCCTGACCGGATCGCCACCGAGTGCCTGGTATCTTTCCCGCAGATTGATCAGGCCGCTCGCATTACCAGCGGAACCCGCCGCCTTTCGTTGCAGGTTATTGTTCACGGTAATGACGCCATCCCGGTAAACGATATCGATTGACAAAGGACGGTCCGGGGTGAGCACGTTATGCTTTATGGCGTTTTCGATCAATAGCTGCACCGAGAACACGGGTACGAAATAGGCTCCCCGTACTTCCTCCGGGACCTCGATCGAATATCGTAAGGCCTCTCCGAAACGGATCTGCTGCATTGCCAGGTAATCGCCGCACAATTCCAGCTCCCTTCCCACCCGTACCACTCCTTTGTCCGTCATCGAAGATCGCAAAAATCCCGATAGCCGGACCAGGTATTCGGTGGCCTGCTCCGGGGCGACGGAGATCAGCGCTTTCAGGGTGCTCAGCGAGTTGAAGAGGAAATGAGGGTGCACCTGCTGAGCGAGCTTGAGGTTCATGGCCTCCATATCGCGCATGTGCAGCCGCGAATTCTCGAGTTCAATCCGTACATTCTTCTCCCTGGTGACGACCAGGTCCTGGAGTATCAGGATGACGGTATCCACTGCAAAAAAGATGATCACATGAAAATGAAGACCACTGCGCGACGATCCGAAGTGTTCCTGAAAAAGATCGTGAAAAAGAAAAAAAGAGAACAGGATGCAAAACGCATAGCTGGCCAGATACCTGACCCGGTTGCGATCGCGGGCGTCCCGGGAGACCATCCGATAGATGCCGATATTGACGGTCCAGAAAATGAATACCAGCAGCGCTGCGATCCCGAAAGTCCAGGGATACAGCTCGAAAGGGATATTCCTCAGGAGGAACAGGGGCGTGACGGTCAATGCGCTGATGGCCGGTGAACTGTAGGCGGCTACCTTGAACTGTTTTGCTATAGGCCGCGGTAGTTTCATCTATTGCATATACATCTTTTCCGAAGGCAGCCCTTGCGCCGAAACGATCAATGACGCCCGGTCCGCATCCCATGCAGGACCAGCGGATTCGATGATCACCTGGCATCTGCCCCCGAATAAATGTCGCTGCCATCCACCCTCCTTGAATTGATCCGGCTCATGACTGCTGGGATTACCGTTGCCGACGCCGATGATACGTACATTCCCGGTCACCGAGAAATGCAACAGGTTAGATGCGTCGGGCACCTCCCTACCCTGTCGATCGACGACGCTGCAATTGTATACGATCGCGGCTTCGGGCTCATTGCCGAGGGCCGGTTTCGACGCCTTCACCACGATGCGATACGGTTCACCCGTCGTCTCTACCACGGCCGTAAGCTTCCGGCCTTTCTTATATGCCACCGCCTCCAGTTTACCCGGGGCATAACTCACCATCCATTCCAGATGACCGTTGCGCGGCATATCTTTTTTACCCAGGCTCTTCCCGTTGAGAAAAAGCTCCACATTATCGGCATTGGAGTTTACCCAGACCGGTATCTCGTGTCCTGTCATGGTGCCGGGCCAGTTCCAATGTGGTGCGATATGAAGCACATCCTTATCGGTCCACCAGCTTTGATAATAGTAATACACGGTCTTCGGGAACCCGCACATGTCCATGATACCGAAATGCGAATTGATATCCGGCCAGCCAAAAGGCGTCGGTTCGCCCCGGTAGTCGAAGCCTGTCCATGCGAAACCGCCCATAAACCACGGGCGATCGGCCGCAATACGCCACCATTGTTCGGCAGTAGACGCCCACGGAGGATAGACGCTGTCGTAGTCCGGCACATAGGCGTTCACGGTATCTTTTTCAAAGATGCTGCGCGTGGAGACGGTGCTGGCCACCTCGGTGCCCATGATCGGCTGGTCGGGATGATCCCGTCGATACCCATCCAGACCGCCAAGGTTATAGTTGAATCCCCTCACCGGTATCACCTCGTTGACGCCATGGTATACGTTGCCGACGTTGGCTGCATAAGTACAGGTACGGGTGGGATCCAGCAGCCGCTGCCGCTGTATCTGCGTCTGGGCGATCAGCTTTCCCGTAGTCGATGTCTGTATCATCCATTCTTCATTGCCGATGGACCACATGAATACGGACGGATGATTCCGGTCGCGCAGGATCTGATGCTCGAAATCCGGCCCGTATTCTGC
>DASYSV010000512.1:0-4537 GCA_036010185.1 Puia sp. | reverse complement strand
ACTGAGAAAAATTACCCAATTTATGACGAGATAAACCTTTTCTGGTGAAACAGTTTTTCAAAATGGTGCGGTTCATCTGGAACCATCCGCTTGCATCGAAAAATCGCCCGCTTGCCTTCAGACAATTATTGTCCTGGCAGTTCGGGCAAAGGATGAGACCCGGACCACAACAGATGTCCCTCGTCGAGGACAGCATTCTTATCGTGGAGAAGGGCATGGAAGGGGCGACGGGGAATATTTATACGGGATTGCTGGAATTCGAGGATATGGCGTTCCTCTTGCATATCTTGCGCCGGGAGGACGTTTTCGCCGACGTCGGCGCTAATGTGGGAGTATATACCATTCTGGCCGCAAAGAATGCCGGGGCCGATGTCATTTCCATCGAACCCATCCCTTCCACTTTCAAGAGGCTGCAGCGGAATGTCGCAGCCAACAAGGTTGCCGAACAAGTGGTCCTGAAAGCATTTGGCGCGAGTGCATCGGCAGGAACCCTTCTTTTCACCGCGTCTGAGGACTCCGTCAACCACGTCGTGAAAAACACGGAGGATTCGAATGGCCGGCCGGTCATCGAAGTGCCCGTCAGGACGCTGGACGAAATGCTGGAAGGACGGACTCCGGTCCTTCTTAAGATCGATGTGGAAGGTTTCGAATGGCCGGCCTTCCTCGGGGCGTCACGGCTCCTGGCGGATCCCGGGCTGAAAGCGCTGATCGTGGAGCTGAATGGCTCCGGCTCACGCTACGGTTTCCAGGAAGAACAGCTCCACCGGCTGTTGCTGTCCAATGGATTCACGCCTTACAGCTATGAACCGTTTGAACGGTCGTTGAAAAGAAAGGATTGGTACGGCACGCTGAACACGATCTATGGCAGAGATTTCGACTGGATAACCCGCCGGGTGCTCACAGCGAGAAAGTACAGAATATTGAATATTGAAGTATAATAAACAAACCATGTCAAAAGTTGCGTTGATCACGGGCGTCACCGGGCAGGACGGCGCCTATTTAAGCGAACTGCTCTTGAAGAAAGGATACATCGTTCACGGCATCAAACGGCGCAGCTCGCTGTTCAATACCGATCGGATAGACCATCTCTACCAGGACCCGCACGAGTCCCATGTGAACTTCTTTTTGCATTACGGAGATCTGACCGATTCGACCAATCTGATCCGGATCATCCAGGAGACACAGCCGGATGAGATCTACAACCTTGCGGCAATGAGCCATGTCCATGTCAGTTTTGAAACACCCGAATATACCGCCAATGCCGACGGCATCGGAACCCTCCGCATTCTCGAAGCGGTGCGGTTGCTGGGGCTGGTCAAAAAGACGAAGGTCTACCAGGCCTCCACATCGGAACTGTACGGTCTCGTCCAGGCGGTGCCGCAGAGCGAGAACACACCGTTCTACCCACGATCGCCATATGCAGTAGCCAAACTTTACGCCTACTGGATAACGGTCAACTACCGCGAAGCCTATGGGATGTATGCCACCAATGGCATTTTATTCAATCATGAGTCCCCCCTGCGGGGCGAGACCTTCGTCACGCGCAAGATCACCCGCGGAGTAGCCAAGATCGGACTGGGTCTGCAGGATAAGATCTACCTCGGAAATCTCGACGCCCGGCGCGACTGGGGTCATGCACGTGATTACGTGGAGGCGATGTGGCGAATCTTGCAACAGCCTGAACCTGAGGACTATGTCATCGCTACTGGCATCACCACTCCCGTCCGCGACTTCGTGCGCATGGCTTTTGCAGAGATTGGGGTAGAACTGGAGTTCAAAGGGTCTGAAGAGAAGGAGATCGGCATAGTAGCCTCCAGCTCCAACCCGGATTTTATCGTCCCGGTCGGAAAGGAAGTAGTGGCCGTGGATGCCCGTTATTACCGTCCGACGGAAGTGGACCTGCTCATCGGCGATGCCTCGAAGGCGAATACGAAGCTGGGCTGGACCCCTGTCTATACGCTGCCCATGCTGGTGAAGGAGATGGTAGACGCCGATGTCCAGCTTTTCCGGAAGGAAAGGGTCCTGAAAGAATCCGGTTTTCACATCAAGAATCAGTACGAATAATCATATGAACCCGAAAGAAAAGATATACATCGCCGGACACCGGGGTATGGTGGGATCGGCCATTTCGCGCAGACTGCAAAAAGAAGGATTCACCAATATCGTGACGCGAACCTCTGCCGAGCTCGATCTCAGGGACCAGGCGGCAGTCCGGGAATTTTTCGCCGAAGAGACACCGGATCATGTTTTCCTCGCGGCCGCAAAGGTCGGCGGCATCATGGCCAACAATACGTACCGGGCGGAATTCCTGTACGACAACCTCCTTATCGAAAGCAATATCATCGACGCCGCATATCGCAATGGCGTCAGGAAGCTGCTGTTCCTCGGCTCCTCGTGCATCTATCCCAAGATGGCTCCCCAACCGCTGAAAGAGGAATACCTGCTGACGGGGACGCTCGAAGACACCAACGAGCCCTATGCCATTGCCAAGATCGCGGGCATCAAGCTATGCGATGCCTACCGCTCGCAATACGGCTGCAATTTCATCTCGGTGATGCCTACCAATCTCTATGGCCCCAATGACAATTACGATCTCACTACCTCGCACGTGCTGCCGGCGCTGGTCCGCAAATTCCATGAGGCTAAGCTGAACTCGGCGCCCTTCGTAACCATCTGGGGCTCGGGCAAACCCCGCCGCGAATTCCTCCATGCCGACGACCTTGCCGACGCCTGCTATTTCCTGATGCAGGGCTACGATGAACCCGGTCTGGTGAATATCGGCACGGGCGAAGACCTCGAGATCGGCGAGCTGGCCGCGTTGATCGGAAGGATCGTAGGTTATACAGGTGAGATCCGGCATGACACCAGCAAACCCGATGGCACGCCAAGAAAGTTAATGGATGTGTCCAAACTGAACGGGTTGGGATGGAAGGCCTCTATTTCGCTCGAGGAAGGGCTCCGCCGGGTGTACGAAGAATATCAATCCCATGTTCTCGCTGTTTAAAAAACGGCCACCCGATCCATCCGGCGCGCTTGCCGGTCTTGGCTGTGACATCCACTCCCACCTGGTCCCGGGCATCGACGATGGCTCTCCGGATATGGAGACGAGTCTCCGGCTCATCCGCGGACTGGTCGATCTTGGGTATAAAAAAATCATCACTACCCCACACGTCATCGGGGACATTTTTCCCAATACACCCGACATCATTCGGGCCGGCCGCGACTCCGTGGCAGCCGCGCTGCGGGAGAATGGGATCGACGTTGAGTTTCATGCGGCCGCGGAATACCTGATGGACGATAGGTTCGCCCGCGCCCTTGACGCGGGCGGACCATTTTTGACGCTAAAGGACAATCTCATCCTCGTCGAGCTGTCTTTCGCGGTGCCTGCTATCAATCTCAAGGAATTGCTCTTCCAACTGCAGGTGAAAGGCTATCAGCCCATCCTCGCCCATCCCGAGCGCTATCTTTATTTTGGCGCCAATAAGGGCTGGTATGACCAGATCTGCGATGCCGGCTGTCTTTTCCAGCTGAACCTGCTCTCCCTCATCGGCTATTATGGCAAAGACGCCCGCCAGCTGGCCGAATACCTGCTCAAAAAGGGCTATTTCGACTTCCTCGGTACTGATCTTCACCACACCCGCCATCTTCACGCTCTCGGTTCCTCCAGACATCTGTTCCAAACAGTAGATCGCCTTCTCCAAACCGGTAAGATCCAAAATCCCCGGCTTTAGGCTTCGCACCCCGATGATCCCCGCCGCCGATTTTGCCGCGCCTCTGCCACTCCCCCGCCGTTGTCGCCGCCATTCCTGTCGTTCTGACATTCTTATCCCGCAGGCCCTTTTTTTGAAGGTATATTCTGAAAAAAAGGAGGGCAGCATGGCACATGCATCAACGATCGGTAAAGCACAACACCCTGATTTTCTGACTTTTGAATTTTAACTAAACCACAAGTCACATATTCCGGGCACGTTGTTCTTTAATACCTAATTTTGAATCGGGATCATTAAACCATCTTAAATTTCATGGCTACAGTAGAATTCAACCAGCTTTTGGTCAATAATGCGGAGTTCTTGAAGCCGTTCGCTATCACGCTTACCCGTGATTCCGAAGCAGCCAAAGACCTTTTCCAGGAAACATTATACCGCGCCCTGGCCAACAAGGACAAATACAATGTGGGGACCAATATCAAGGCTTGGCTCTATACCATCATGCGGAATATATTTATTAATAATTACCGCCGCAAGGCCAAGCAAAATACCATTTTTGACAGTACCCCTAACGAGTTCCTGTTGAACTCCGCCCAAATGGCGGTTCCGGTGTCCGTCGAGAGCAATCTCCGGGTAAAGGACATTCAGTCAGCCATTCACAAACTGCCTGAGATCTTCCGTAATCCTTTCCTGCTTTATTTTGATGGGTTCAAATACCACGAAATTGCGGAAATGCTCCAGGAACCGCTGGGTACGATCAAGAGCCGCATTCACTTTGCCCGCAAGCTCCTGAAAACCCAAATTCAGCGGTTTTAGAGCCAATGTCAATA
>DASYSV010000492.1:0-5615 GCA_036010185.1 Puia sp. | reverse complement strand
GGAGTAAACATTTATTTTGATGGACTTTTTGATTATTATAGATGAATAAAAAATGCTACTGTGAGAAAAAAAGAGGGTTTTCAGGGCCAAAAGGCGATTGTACTTCCCAGAAATATTTTGTCCCAATATTGCGAACGCAATAAGATAACCAATAACCTGTATGTAACCGATATCGGTTATTATCCTAAGGCAAGATTTCATTACCGCGAAAGGCCGCGCGGGGCGGAACAGCATATCTTGATTTATTGCCAGGCAGGCAGCGGGACAGCTGTAATAAAAAAGGAAACATACGAAATTGAAGCCGGTGATTTTTTCATTGTCCCGATGCATACGCCCCATACTTACCACGCAAATGAAAATAATCCCTGGACAATTTACTGGATACATTTCAAAGGAAGCATCTCCGATTCCATTATCGATTTATTCTACAAACAGGTTAACGGTTACAAAGGCTTTATTCAATATGATCGGCAAAGTATCGCTCTTTTCGATGAGATATACGGCCAGCTCCAGCGAGGCTATGGCATCGATAATTTAATATATTGCAATATGTGCCTGGGTCATTTTTTTACCACGGTGATTTACAATGATAGATATGAACCCGGGATTAAGATCAAGAACGGCGATGTCATGGAAAAGGCTATAGATTTTTTAAGCAAGAACATAAGCGAAATGCTGACGCTTGAAGCGATGGCCTCGGCCGTTAATTTATCTCCTTCACATTTTTCATTCTTATTCAAGGCCAGGATGGGCTTCCCGCCTATGGAATATTTCAACCACCTCAAAGTACAGAAAGCCTGCCAATATTTGCTTTTTACCGATATGAGGATACGTGAAATAGCGCTGGAACTGGGTATTGAAGACGCCTACTATTTTGCAAGAATGTTTACGAAGATAATGGGCCTTTCTCCGAAACATTATAGGGAGAAAAAGATCCATTGAAAGTGAAACACCAGACTTGCGATGATAAATAGATAAGGAAGCAGGTCTTTTCTTATAAGATGCAGGGCGTGGTGGATATGTTTTTTAACGGTCTCTACAGAAATGCTCATGGAATCTGAAATTTCTTTATAGCTCAAATGCTGCTGGCGGCTTAGTTTGTAAACTTCCTGCATTTTAGCAGGCATTTTCGCAACCGTCTTGTTGACTGTTTGCTCTATTTCTTTTAATTGTAAATTGATTTCGGCGCTTTTGGAAGCGCTGCTTCTGACCGATTCCGCAAATTGAATAAGATAGTCGCGGCGGGTGATATTCTTCTCGACATAGTGTATACATTTATAGCGAACACTCGTGTGAAGATAAGCCGAAAGCGAACCTTGAACATCCAGGTCGTTACGCCGATGCCACAAAGAAAGAAAGACGTCCTGCACCACATCGGCGGCTTCTTCTTTCCTGCGCAACGCCCTGGCTGCGGTAATAAATAGCTCCTCCCAATAGCGGCGATACAATAAGGTAAATGCCTGACGCTCACTATCAGCCATTCGCTGAAGCAGTTGCTTGTCAGACGGGTGCAACGTAACCGTTTCCTGTATGTTTTGATAAAATGTCATTTGCAGTTTAAATCATTATGGCCCGGATTGATCCGGTCAAACTCCGGCAACCCTGATATAAACACATGTTTCCCGGGCACGCGATCTCTTCGGGAATCCCAAAGACCCTTTCTGCCTTACCATGAAAAACTAGGATGAAGGTGGCGAAGCGCCCAAATTGAAAGTCAGAAGGCCAAAGCCCATTCTGAAGAATAGAATTGATTCGGTAACTGAGGAAGCGGTTATTTTACCTGCCTGTGAACGGCCAGGCTGGCGGAGTTTCAGGATAATGTTTTCCCGTTTTCCTCGCAAATGTAGCTTTATTCCATTCGTGGCAAATGGACAAAAAAGGGAAAATGATAGATTATCTTACGGAAAAGCTTTGTTTTTACCTTTAAGGTTTCCCATAACCACCAATGTTTTCTTCGCGTCGAATACTTTTGTATCACGAATTCCTTCTTCGTATCCGGCTCGTTGGTTCATTCTTTCTTTACCACCCGCAGGATCGGCGGCCGTTCCCCTTTTTTTTGCAACGCCGCTAGCTCCGGATGCATCCAACCGGGGTAGGGTCCGCTCCTCTCTCCAAGACTTTGCCCGCCCGCGAAAAATAGTATCAGAAATGCAAATAATAATGGAATAGATCGGAAAGGGGAACGATTAGCTTTGGGCATCACAATCTCGTATGGAAACTAAATACAAGGGATCACCCATATTGCTGATCGCCAATGGAAGACTGGGAAGCAGCGTCACTGTTTGCCTGTTACAGGCAGGGCATGCCGTTACGTTAATGACGGAGGATAAGGAGGAAGCGGTCGATGGCGTAAATAGCCACTTTGCCCGTCTATCGGAGCTGAATGGGAAAAGCCTTACCCCGGATATGCTCGAGATAGAAGGATTTTTTGATCGTAAAGCCGCCGGCCACATGATCGGGATAGCGATCACGGGAGAAAATGTGAATGAAAAAAAGGCCAGGATCCAACAACTGGAAAAGCTGCTTTTTCCTGGATCGATCATCGCTGTAAATACCGAGAGCATCCCCCTCAGCTTGTTACAGGACGGCTGCGAACACCCCGAGCGGCTTATCGGGCTCAATTGGGCGGAGCCCGCTCATACCACTTTTTTTCTCGAGATCATTACCAACGCTGCTACCAGGCAAAAGCTCGTCGATGATCTGTATGACCTGGCAAAAGAGCATTGGAACAAAGACCCCTATTGTGTTTCCAAGGATGTCGGCATCCGCGCAAAAATGCTGAGCGGAATGATCAGGGAAGCTTTTTTTCTGGTCCAAAACGGTTATGCTACGATCGAAGACATCGACAGAGCTTGCCGGAACGATGCGGGATACTATCTTCCGTTTGCAGGAAATTTCAGGTATATGGATCTGATGGGGACCTATGCCTATGGATTGGTGATGAAAGATCTGAACCGGGAATTATCAAAAGAAGCCCATATCCCCCGGTTTTTCGAAGAGATAACGGATCAAGGCGGACTGGGAATGCAGAACAATAAAGGCTTCTATAATTATGAACCGGGCGACGCCCGGCGATGGAATGAGCTATTCAGCCTATTTAGTTACCAGATCCAGAAAATCATAGAGAAGAACCCATTCAACGGGATACAAAAACCAACTGGCAATTACCAGGTCTGATAATATAGTGTATGAACCGACCATTGATCGTCGATGCCCATCTCGATCTTGCGATGAACGCCATCGAATGGAACAGGGATCTTACCCGCCCTTTGGCCGAGATCCGGCAAAGAGAGATGAACATGAAGGATAAACCGGACCGGGGTAAAGGGACGGTGTGTTTTCCCGAGCTCCGTAAGGGCAGGGTGGGGCTGGTCGTCGCCACGCAACTGGCGCGTTACACTCCTCCGGGCAGCGGCTTCGCCGGCTGGAATTCTCCGCAGCAGGCATGGGCTATGACGCAGGCACAATTGTGCTGGTACCGTGAAATGGAAAAGTTGGGGGAAATGGTTCCTATCACCAATATCGAACAGCTGGATCACCATTTGGCACTATGGGACGACGGCGCTGTAGAAGACGAGCAAAAACCCATTGGTTATATCCTTAGCCTGGAGGGCGCCGATTCCCTCGTCGATATCAGTTACCTCCACGCCGCACACGCGTATGGCTTGCGGGCCATGGGCTTGTCGCATTTCGGTCCGGGCCGGTATGCTCCCGGTACAAAGTTGCAAGGACCTTTGACCGCCGCGGGTATCCAATTGCTGAAGGAAATGGAGCCGCTGAACCTGATCCTGGACGTGACGCATCTCACAGACGAAGGTTTTTTACAGGCAATCGATCTATACCAGGGACCCATCTGGGCAAGCCATCATAATATAAGGAAGATCGTCCCCAACCAACGGCAGCTCGCGGACGAACAAATAAGGCTGCTCATCCAACGTGGCGCGGTCATCGGCGGTATGCTTGATTGCTGGGCGATGGATCAGCGATTTATCGATACGGTCTCCGATCCCTGGCAACTGGATATCCGGCTGGAAAATCTCGTGGACCACTGGGATCATATCTGCCAGATGGCGGGAAACAGCAATCATATAGCTTTTGGGAGTGATCTGGATGGCATATTCGGAACAGAACAGGCGCCATGGGATCTGAACAGCATCGCCGATCTTCAAAAATACCAGGACATCCTTGCGCGCAGGGGATATGCAAAGGCCGATATCGAAAATATATTTTATAAAAACTGGATCAGCTTTCTGCGAAGAGCGTGGAATGAAGGATAATATCAAAATTGCAACGAATAGTATTATCCTCATGAAGCAAGTTGAGTTAATTTCGAAAAGTTAAAGGCATCTGATAGTCAAATTGCTTGCGATGAAAATTAATGTAGCATTTGTATTGCTTCTTCTTCCGGTCCTTGCCGTTGCCCAAAGCAAACCACTGCCGGTGTATAAAAACCCATCGGCGCCGGTGGAGTCCAGGGTAAAGGATCTTTTGCAGCGAATGACGCTGCACGAAAAGATCGCGCAAATGCAGGATCTCTCCTTTAGCGATATTTATACCGGGGATTCACTCGATGAAGAAAAATTGGAAAAATTCCTTGGGGGAATGAGCAGGGGTTGTATGGAAGGCATGGGGCTGACGGCCGAAAAATATGCCGGGGATGTCAACCGGGTGCAGAAATATCTCGTAGAAAAGACGCGTCTTGGCATCCCGATGCTGGCGACATCCGAGGCGTTGCATGGATGTGTACATGGCGGCGCGACCATCTACCCGCAGGCCATTGCTCTTGGCAGTACGTTCAATCCTTCGCTCATCAATGAAATGACCAGAACGATCACCGGGGAATTGAAGGCCCAGGGAATCGACCAGGTCCTCTCGCCCGATCTCGATCTTGCTCGGGAACTAAGATGGGGAAGGGTCGAAGAGACATATGGGGAAGACCCTTATCTCGTCGGCCGGATGGGGGTTGCTTATGTAAAGGGTTTTAGTGAAAACAATATTATATGTACGCTTAAACATTTTGTGGCGCATGGAAGCCCGAGGGCGGGATTGAATCTTGCCTCCGTCGCCGGAGGAGAGCGGGAACTCCGGTCGATTTATCTGCCGCCGTTCGAGGCGGTGATCAAAGAGGCACACCCGCTGAGTGTCATGAATGCGTATAGCGCCTACGATGGTATCCCGATGGCGGCATCGCATCATGTGCTGACGGATATCCTTCGGCACGAGTTGGGTTTTAAAGGTTATGTATACTCGGACTGGGCGGCGGTCGAAATGCTTTACAACTTTCAGCATACGGCCAGGGATGCTGCGGACGCGGCTCTCCAGGCAGTAAGGGCGGGTCTGGACATGGAGATCTGGAGCGATTGTTTTGAAAAGCTGGATAGCCTGGTCACCAGCGGGGCGTTGCCGGTTCGCTATATCGACTCGGCTGTGTCAAGGATCCTGCGGGTGAAGTTCAGTATCGGATTATTCGAACATCCCTATGGCGATTGGGCGGGTGGGAAAAAGATGCATACACCCGCATCCGTACAACTATCCCTGAATATAGCGCGGGAGTCGATCGTCTTACTAAAGAATGAAGGCCGGCTCCTGCCATTCAGGGATAACATAAAGTCGCT
>DASYSV010000442.1:0-7337 GCA_036010185.1 Puia sp. | reverse complement strand
TTCCTTTTCCATCATAGAAAACGTGCTGGAGACCGATCCAGCCTTTCATATCAATTTCGCTTCGCAAAACTTTTACAACGGCTATTACGGCAAACGACGGTACAATCCCAACCGAAAAAACAGCAATTCCTCGACGTCCGTCACGGCCGCGATAGCCAATGCCTCGAAGATGCAATTGATGGATTATGAACTGGAAGCGCCCATCGAATACAACTGGCGGAAAAAACTCAAGCTCAACTTTACTCCGACGCTTGCAATACCGGAGAATCCGGCCACCGTTACCACAACGACAAAAACCACGGGTGGAAAAAACACGACGCAAACAACGACGGAAAGCCTGAACGGCGTCTTTTATTTTTCGGTCGCCATCACTTATACGTTGTAAGAACCTTTTTGCCATGATGCCTAAATTGCTTATTTTGATGTACGCAATATGATACTCACGATACCGCGCGACTGGCATTCATACTCAAATTGGCGGATACGTTGCATGCGATGCCGGATGCTCATGCCATAGAGGACATGGCCTGCTGCATGCTCGCCGAAAATTTACCCGCCCAATTCGCCTGGTTTGCCGAGATCGGCCCCGACCGCCGGCATATTTCCGTCCGCAGTGAATTCACACGCGATCGTACGATACGACTCGCCGGCGTGTATCCCGTCGATCAGTTTCAATCCCTGGTGAAGATCATCGGGGCGGAACAGCCCTATATCATAGACGACGCTTTTCAATCCTTCCAAATCGGTAATCCCGAACGTTCCTTTTATGAAGATCATCGCATCCGCGCATGTTTGGCATTTCCCGTCGCGAAAGGAAACCAGACGCTGACCTACATCGCCATAGCAGTCGGCATCCCTCACCACTGGACGGCGAGTGAAGTCTCGCTGGTCCATGAGACTGCCGTACGCATCGACGACGCGATCCGGGTCGTTACGCAACGCAGCACCGACGAAGAAGCCTTGCGCAAAAGCGAACAACGGCTTAGCCTCGCACTCACCTCCGCCAAAATGGGAGCCTTTGAATGGACATTGGAGGGATACCGTCTGACGCTACCCGGGTTCTCCCGGGAGGTCTTCGGCCTTATGCCCGGAGAAGAATTCCCTACCGGCGATGCTTATTTGAATTTGATCCATCCGGATGACCGCGACAGCCATCGGCAGGTGTTCGAACATGCGGGCGCCAGCGGAGAACATTATCAAAGCATTTATAGGATCATACGCCCCGTCGACGGGAAAACGGTGTGGATAGAAGAATGCGGATGCGGCTATAAAGATGACCGCACGGGAACTACCGGCATCCTCGGCATACACTGGGACGTCACACAGCGGGTGATCGCCGAAGAGCAGACAAAGGGTCTGCTTTGTTTGCGCGAGGAACGCGCCCATCTCATGCAAAAGCTCAACTCACAGGTATCCCGTCTGCATAAATTGATGTGCGATCTGCTCGAACCTCCCAGGGCTTTGGAATCAGCATCAGAGACCACGTGATCTGTATCATAACCGCACAATTTCCGTAACAGTAGGGGACATCAATATTGCGGGCCTTCCCGTCGGCATGGCCGTCGCCCTCCTCATCGATCCGCGCCGCGCTGGCCAACCCCGTGAGATCTTTGCGTACCGAATAATTATCTTACCGCGCAATCCTGTGGGGCGAGACTGCCCAGCGAAGCAACCCTAACGGGAGTATAGGAATTCTTATAAAGTCCATCCTTTACGACGTCGGTCCCCCAGCCCATCACCGTCCCGTCTTTTTGCAATGCAAATCCCGTCATGTTCCCGCTCTGCACCGCGACTACGTCATGAAGTCCGGCAAGCTTCATCGGCGTCAGCGCGTACTCAGTCGATTTGGTGGCAATGCCGCCGAGACGCGCGTCCCCCCAACCCAACACATCGCCATTTGCCATCAGGGCAAAATGAGTCACATGATTACCGCTGAACGAAAGCGGATGGCTGATGCTCTTTACCCTCACCGGAACGGAACTATATTTTCTCGAGCCCGAGACATCCGTTCCATCGATCGGGTCCTTGCCATTCCCCAGCATGCCGGACCAGGCCATTCCCCACGCCCACAGCGAGCCGTCGGCGAGCTCTGCCGTGCCACCATAATAGCCGCATGAAATGGCTACCGCGTTCGTGATACCGGAGACTTTCACAGGGACAGGCGACGATTTGATCGAGCCATTCCCAAGACGGCCATTCTGACCGTCACCCCAGGCCATCACCGTGCCATCCGCCAGCAATGCATAGGCGCCCGAGATATCGATGGCATTGGCGATGCCGGGGATCCTGACAGGCGTGTTCCGGCTGGCATTTTTTGTGGCGTCGATATTACTGACCAACGGCCCTCCGTCCCCCGCCATTCCCTGCGCCGCACTGCCCCACGTGACGACACTACCGTCCCTGAGCAAAGCATAACACGTATAGCTTTCATCGGTGGTGATAGCCACCGCATCCGTGATACCCTGCACCTGGACAGGATCATAGACATGCCCATTCGTATAGTCGACACAGAGCTGATGCCGGTGGTTCATCCCCCAGCCCCAGACGGTACCATCCGATTTGAGAGCCAGGACATGCATCGCTCCGGCGGCGATCGCTACCACATCCGTAAGCCCGGGCACCTGCTGCAACTCCTGTCCCGGCCGGAAGGTCCACACCGTACCATCGCCCTTGCGCAAAACATTGATGGGCCCCGTTTCATGATTAGCCTGACTGTTATAGTTGACTATCCAACAACAGGGACGCCGGCTTGCGCCGGCGGTCTTCACTGCTGCCCCACCCGGGCCATGTGAGACGCCAGCTCCCGCGCCTGCCGGGGCGCCATGTCTCACAAATTCAACCCTCCTGTTATTAGCTTTACCCTCGGCCGTTCCATTCGTATCCATCGGCTTGCTCGCCCCGAATCCCTTAGTAGTGAGCCGGCCGGCATCGATACCCATTCTGACAAGCGCCTCCTTTACGGCATCGGCCCGCTGTTGCGACAACCGCATGTTTCCATCGGGACTGCCATCGCTGTCCGTATGTCCGTCGATCTCGAATTGCAGATCGGTATGAGCCTTCATCAATGTCGCGATCTCTCTCAGCGCGCCCGTAGACTCTGGCCTGATGGTCGCCTTATTCACGTCGAACAGGATGCCATGGGTAATGAACTTCCCTTCGGTGATGATCTTTTTATATTTGTCATCGCCTCCCTCAGCTATACGAACATTCCTGATGAACAGACCGTATTTCCCGTTACTGTGGATGGCCAGATGACCTGCGCCCTGTGGCACCGCGTTCGTGGCGGCGAGACGGTATTGGTCGATATATACTTTTCCAAGCGCCTTGTTCAGATAGATCGCGACATGATGCCAGACTCCGGGTATGGCAAGAGAAGTCTTCAACGGTGCAGGCACGGCATCCGCAGGTTGGCCCGCCCACCGATAGCGGTCGTTGGCGGAAAGCCGGAAGGCATATTTCGGATAGCCGTTGTAGTTCTCATCCTCCGGCGAGTGAAACGTTACGAGGAAGTCCATCATCGGTTCAAATTTGGTGGGCTGCAATCCCTCGAATAGAATATCGAATTCCAGGGTGAACTGGTCGGGCAGATAGTGCACCGAATTCATCATAGGCAATACACAGGCGCCCGTACCTGCGTCGAGATGTAATACCTTTTCCCCGTCGAACGTCTGCATCTCGGCCTTGCCGGAGGTGACGATAAAATGCGATGGCAATTCCGCATCCGCCTCGCCGCTGACATCCGGCTGAAAGATGATCCGATCCCCGGCTACAAAGTCATAATTGGCATAATCCACCCCGGCTGCCGCGGACGGAGCCGCGGGGACGGTGTCCGCAACATGGGCCGGAGGAGTGACCGGATTTCCGGCGACAGGCTTTGGCGCCGGCTTCGATGACGCCTGGTCGACAGCGTTCTTTGCCCCCTCTTTGATCTTTTTCCACAACTGGGCCTGCACTGGCGTACAGAGGACAAGCAGGATCACCGGCAACATACCGGTATTCAGAATTCTTTTCATAGATGAGAAATTGGTACAAAACTCGGTTCTCGCGCGATCCCGTACAATCCCGGGAAAACAGGTTTTTAACCTATCCCCCCTTCGGGGGATTTTTTTAAATTCCTTGGAAGAAAGTCTTATTTTCATGAGTTTAGTTGTATGCTCCAACGGCTGCTAATATCGATCTGTACTATTTCGTGCTGTTTTTTCGCACGAAACGCGTTCGCGCAGGACCGGATCATAGATAGTCTCCAATCGAGACTTAGCTCGACAGCACTCCCGGATACAGACCGCATCGATGTCATGCTGGCCCTCGGCGACCGGCTGGGATATTCCGATGGCGCTCTTGCCAGGAAATACCTGGACAGCGCTTATGCGCTCGCCAGCAGTAAAAAGTTGTACCTGAAGATCGGCGATGCCCTGTCTTCCTACGCTCAGGCCTATTACCGCACTAATAACCTCGACACTGCGCTGGACCTGCTGCGCCGGGCGGATACCGTCTATGGCATGGCCGATCCGGATAAAGCGAAAGGAGCCCTGGTCAGCAGCAAAATGAATATCGCCACGGTGCTCAGGACCATGGGGGATTTCTCCACGGCCATCGGGATGTACCTCAAAGGGGTCGATGTTCTCGATCGACGCGATATTCCCGACTGGCGGATAAAGCTAATGACGGCGTACATGAACATCGGTTTGGTCTATAACGAATTCAACGAATATGACAGGGCGTTGTTCTATCACCGGAAAGCGTTGGACCTGGTAAATCCGGAAGTGGCGGGCGACATAAAGACCTATTACCTACGGTTGCATCGTATCCATGACCTGATAGAATTGAAACAATTCGACTCGGCCAGGTACTACCTCGGGAAAGAAGATCCGCTCTATAAAAAGCTCGGCCAATCGGATATCCTTTCACAGATGTACTCCAACTGGGGTTTCTACTATCTGGGAGTCAGGAACGAAGATGCCGCGATCACCGCTTTCCAGAACTCTTACCGGTATGCCCTGACTTCGAACAACAGTTTCAGACAGGTGCAGATGCTGTCCCGTCTGGGAGAGATCTACCGGAACAGGAAGGACTACCGCGAAAGCGCGCAGTTCCTGGAAAAGGCATATGAGCTTAGCGCCACCCTCGACGACAAACCCGGCGAAATGAATCTTGCAAAGGCCCTGTCTTCGATATATGCCAATGATCTTCATGATGACCGGAAGGCCGTCGCTCATTTCTTAGCGTATGTCCGTCTCAGTGATACCCTCAACGAGTCTGCAAGCCGGCGTAAGGTCAACGAGCTGGAGGCGCAACATCGCATCAGCAGGAAGGAGGATAGCATCGCGATGCTTCAAAAACAGGGGCATCTGCAGGACCTGCTTCTGAAACGGACGACGGCGCTGAGTACGACATTGATAGCCGGCAGCCTCTTGCTCCTGTCGCTGGCGATCGTCATCATCATCAACTTCAGAAGGAAACACCAGATCCTTCAACAGGCGAAGCAACTCCAGGAACGACACATACTGGAGATGGAAAGACAACATCAGCTGGTAGCCATGCAGTCGGTATTGCAGGGCCAGGAAGAAGAACGAAGCCGGCTCGCCCGCGACCTCCACGATGGAGTAGGCGGCCTTTTGTCGGGTATCAAACTGTCGTTGGCCGGCATGAAAGGAAATATATACCTTCCGGAACAAGGCGCGCAGTCCCTCGGAAATGTCATCTCGCAACTGGATCACTCCATCAGCGAGCTTCGTCGTGTTTCGCACAATATGATGCCCGAGGCATTGATCCGGTATGGTCTCAGGGAGGCATTGGAAAATTACTGTGCCAATATCAATGTTTCCGGCGGTATCCGGGTGCAATTACAAACGTATGGAATGGAAGAGCGCCTCGAACAGTCGACGGAGATCGTGCTTTACCGCATCGTCCAGGAGCTGCTGAATAATGTGATCCGCCATGCCAGGGCCGGACAGGTGCTGGTACAGCTGATCAGGAAAGAAGATCGTTTTAGCCTTACTGTAGAAGACGACGGGATCGGCTTCGATCACGGAAAAGTGGGTTCCATGATGGGTGCAGGGATCGCCAATGTGAGGGCCCGGGCGGAATACCTGGGAGGTACCGTCGATATCCATTCCGCTGCCGGTCAGGGTACATCGGTCAATGTCGAAGGCAACTGTGCATAATTTCGCTACAACACATGATAAGATCAAAAATAGTGAGAGTCCTGATCATCGACGACCACCCGCTGATCGTCGCCGGAATGCAGAAGATGCTGGCCTCCATCGCTGAGATAGAAATAGCGGGTGCGGCTGGCAGCGCCTTCGAAGCATTGAAGACCCTGAAAACCGTCCCCGTGGACATTGCCCTGCTGGATATCAATCTCCCCGATATCAATGGGATCGAGCTGTGCAAGAAGATAAAAAAAGAATTTCCTGCCGTCAAAGTTCTTGCCATCAGTACCTACTGCGACCGAAGCTACGTATCGAGGATGATCGAAAATGGCGCCCTGGGCTATCTTGCAAAAAGTGCGGATGCCGACGAGATCCTCAAAGCCATACGGACAGCAAGCGAAGGCCGTCTCTATCTCAGCCTTTCCACCGAGCATCTGTTACAATCTCCTGCCGTGATGACGCCCCCGGGCTCACCGCCCGCACTTACCCGGCGCGAAAAGGAGGTGCTTCAGCTCATCGCAGAAGGACTTACCAATCCCCAGATAGCGGAAAAATTATTTATCAGCCCGCTCACGGTTGATAGTCACAGAAAGAACCTCCTGACCAAACTGAATGTGAATAATACGGCTGCACTCGTCCGCCTGGCCGTCGAACAACGACTATTATAATCAATTTTCGTTTATCTTCGATTTTTCTCTATATTTGTCTAATTCGAAAGAAAACAACTTCGTTTAGCTTCGAATACTTTCGATCATGCTACCTAATCATCGGAGAGACAAGATATTAGAGCTTTTGAAGGAAGACGGATCGGCGAAGGTCGTCGATCTGGCCCGGCTGTTCAAAGTCACCGAGGTGACCATTCGCCAGGACTTAGAGAAGATGGAACGGGACAGTCTGCTGATCCGCGAACATGGCGGCGCCTATCTCAAGAATATCGAAGCCCAGGTGAAAAGCTTCGAGCTCAGCCATCAGGAAAACCTGGACAAAAAGGAACGGATCGCCGTCAAATGTCTTGAATTCATCGAAAGCGGCGACAGCATCATTCTCGACTCGGGCTCGACTACGACGGAGATCGCAAAAAAACTCAAAGGGTTTAAAAACCTCACCGTGATCACCAACGCGCTGAACATCGCCATGATGCTGGGCACCGAACCCGGCATCAACCTGATCGTCACCGGCGGCGAA
>DASYSV010000406.1:0-5530 GCA_036010185.1 Puia sp. | reverse complement strand
CTGCCTTCAAATAACTCATAGCGCTCATAAATGACCAAAACAAAAACCCGCCTTATGGCGGGTTTCTTTTTATTTCGAAGCGTTCCTTCTATTTTACGAGATACATCACTTCTTTTACCAGTTTTACCGTTCGCTTCACATCCGGAAGAGCCGCAGCGACGAGATTGGGCGCATAGTGCAGCGGCGCATCGGCAGACGTGATCCTCCTGATCGGCGCATCCAGGTAATCGAAACCTTCTTTCTGGATCCGGTAGCTGATCTCCGAGGAGATAGACGCAAAAGGCCATTGTTCTTCCACGATGACCAGGCGGTTTGTCTTTTTGACGCTTTCCAGGATGGTCATCCAGTCCAGCGGACGTATGCTGCGCAGATCGATGACCTCGGCGCTGATGTTCTCTTTCTCCAGTTCTGCCGCCGCGCCAAGCGCCACCTTCATCATCTTATTGTAGGAAACAATGGTCACATCTTTGCCGGCCTTTTTAACGTCACACTTACCCAGCTCGATATAATACTCTTCCTCCGGCACCTCTGATTTATCACCGTACATCACTTCGCTCTCCATGAAGATCACCGGATCCTCTTCATACCGGATGGACTGTTTCAACAGACCTTTTGCATCGTATCCGTTGCTGGGACTGACCACCTTGATACCGGGAATATTCGCATAATAGCTTTCGAATGCCGTAGAGTGCTGTGCGCCCAGCTGACCGGCCGAGCCGTTCGGCCCGCGAAAAACGATGGGACAGCCGACCTGTCCGCCGCTCATGGCCAGCATTTTCGAGGCGGTATTGAGGATCTGATCCAACGCCAGCACGGCGAAATTCCAGGTCATGAACTCGACGACGGGACGAAGGCCGTTCTGCGCCGCCCCTACGGCAACAGCCGTAAAACCCAATTCGGAGATAGGGGTATCGATCACCCGCTTGGGACCGAATTCATCCAGCATCCCCTGGCTGACCTTGTAAGCGCCGTTGTATTCAGCCACCTCTTCGCCCATTAAGAAAACCCGATCATCGCGCCGCATCTCTTCGTTCATAGCCTCGCGCAGAGCCTCCCGGAAAGCAATTTGTCTCATTCGTAAAGTAATATTTTGTTTATCCCACCCCTTAGCGGGCGAGCCGCAAATTTATTATCTTCATGGCAAAACACCAAAACATGAAAAGATCGCTTCTGCTGGCATCCCTCTTCACGGCCGGCCTGATCATCAGCGCTTTCCGTCTTGCCCCGGGCACCCTGACACCCGAAGAGCGCAAATACGCCGTTGACTATTTCAACAAGACGAGGGAACGTCTACTCGGGGACGTCAGGGGTCTAAGCGAGGCCCAGCTCAACTGGAAGGCGGATTCTTCGCGCTGGAGCGTCTATCAATGTGTAGAGCATATCGCACTCTCCGAGTCGTTCATCCTGCATTTCGCGCAGGATGCGATGAAGCCCCCCGCCACACCGGACAAACGCAGCGAGGTGAAATATAATCCCGATCAGATCATCGCGATGCTGACGGACCGTTCCCATAAGGCCCAGGCTCCGGAACCCATCAAGCCGGTCAAACAATTTACCGATACCAAAGCCGCGTTGCATGCTTTTCTGGCGCGCCGCGACTCTACCATCGACTATATAAAGACCACGCAGGACGCCCTGAAGGATCATTTCATCCCGGGAACACCGATCGGCACGCTCGATGCATATGGGATGCTGATCTTCCTCGCGGCCCACAGCGAAAGGCATACCCTTCAGGTCGAAGAGGTGATGGCCAACCCTAATTTCCCGAAACACTAGCCGGCATGCAATCTACCATCGAACACCTCGAAAAGATCATCCGTGTGTATCTCCGGCGGATGGAAACCTTGTCGGACGAGGCCTTCGAATTCCGGCCGCGGCCGGACAAATGGAGCCGCAAAGAGATCCTTGGTCATCTTGTAGATTCTGCGCAGAACAATATCCGGAGATTCATTGTTGCCCAGTATGAGGATACGCCGAATATCTTTTATGCGCAGGACGAATGGGTGAAATGTTCCGGTTACCGGGAATACCCGGTGAAGGACCTGATCGCGTTATGGAGCAGCCTTAACCAGCATCTCGTGATCGTTCTGAAACAGATGGGGCCCGATGCGGCGGAGCGGTTGTGCTCGATGGGCGGCGCCCCGCAAACGCTGAAATGGGTGGCGGCGGATTATTGCAATCATCTGCTGCATCACCTTCACCAGATTCTCGATATCGAACCTTTGGCGTACCCATAGCCCGTAAATTCAAGGATAAGGATGCTGAATATTTATTCCATCGATTACCTCGACCAGGTGGCTCCCGAGACCTTTCGATCGTTGCTGTCGCGGCTGCCGGACGTCTTCCGCATAAAGGTTCAGCGCTACAGGAGATGGCAGGATGCTTACGGGAGCCTTTTCGGCAAGCTGCTGTTGAGACTGGCCCTGCAACGAGCCGGTCTGTCGGGTGAGCTTGGGACGCTGCGGTTCAATGATTATGGCAAACCCTTTCTGGAGAACGGTCCTGAATTCAACCTGTCCCACTCCGGCAACCGTGTCGTCTGCGTCCTAAGCGGTCAGGGTCGCGTCGGCATCGATCTGGAAGCGGTGAGCGATCTGGCCATCGATGATTTTCAAACGCAATTTACTCCGGCCGAATGGAGCAGGATCACCGGGTCTGCAACGCCGCTCTACACCTTTTACCGGTATTGGACGGCAAAAGAAAGCCTGATCAAGGCGGATGGACGCGGTTTACAGATACCGCTGGATCAGTTGGTAGTTGGCGACGCAGGGGAGACGGAAGGCATCGCGTTAAACGAAAACAGGTGGTATATCCGCGAGCTGGACGCTTTCCCCGGCTACGCTTGTCATATTGCCTGTGAAACAACTCCCTTTCAGGTAAATATCGAAACCCTTACCTGGAAAGATGTGGAAGGCTGGTCTTATTGAGCCTGCTCGAAGGTCAGCATGAAGCTTGTCCCTTCACCAGGCTGCGAGCTAACGTCGATGCCCGCGCGATGCGACTGGAGGATATTCCAGGTAGCGGCGAGTCCCAGACCGAACCCGTTGGTCTTGGAGGTGAAATACGGCTCGAAGATGCGGGATATATTCTCTTCGGGGATACCTCCCCCGTTGTCGTTGATCGACACCTTATAATGCTGAGGCGTTTCTTCGCGGATGGCGATGGTGATCACACCCGATTTTGGGGGCACTGCCTCGACGGCATTGATAAGGATATTCAGAAGGGCGATCTTCAGTTTGTCTTTGTCCGCCATGACGAAAGCGGGCCGTTCGGGATAGGCCAGTTCGAGACGGATATTCTTGAGCGCGATGCGGTCCGATGCCGCCGCCAGCGTGGAGTCGATTATCTCCTGAAGTCTTGTTTTCTGAAGACTGATCTCGGCGGGCCGGGAAAGGTCCAGCAGCTCGGAGATGAGTCCGTCTATCCGTCCGCAATTGCGGGCGATGATGTCGAGGTAGATATTGGCGTCTTCACTGTCCATTTCAGGCTTCAGCTGCTCGACCGAAAGATTGATATTGGTGAGGGGGTTCCTTACCTCGTGGGCCAGCGTGCGAAGCAGGGTGGCCGTCGACCGCAGCTTCTCGATCTGGAAAGTGGCCCTCTCGATCCTTTTCAGATTGGTGATATCGTGAATGATGCCCTGGATATAGGTCTCTCCCGTGGAATAAACCTGCCACGAGATGGAAAGGATGCAATTTCTCCTCTCTTTATTCCGGGTGTGCAGCTCGACCTCGAGGTCTTCGACCTCCCCGGTCACGGACAGCCTGTCCTTCAAATTGACCGCCGCCTCTTTACGGGCGAACAGCTGGTACAGGCTCATCTGCAGGAGCTCGTCCTTGGGGAATTTGAAAAGATCGCAGGTCGCCGCGTTGACGTCCCGGAAGACCAGATCGTCGGTAGTAAGGAATACGGCGTCTTTAGACCGCTCGAAGATATTCCTGAATTTGCGTTCATTCACGCGCAATGCCTTGATGTAGGCGCTCCGTTCGAGGGCATAACGGATGCACCGCTCCAGTTTTTCCGTAGTGATCTCGGATTTCACGAGAAAATCCACGGCCCCGATGGTCATGGCTTGAACGTCCACGTCCCGGTTGCCGATGCCGGTGAGCAGGACGAGCGGCTCCTCGCAGCCCATGGCGACGGCCTCCTTCAACAATTCCAAACCGTTCTTCGCTCCCAGCAGATAATCCACGAAATAAATATCGTACCGGCATTGCCCGAGCCGTTGTAAAGCTTCGTCATAGTCATAGCACCAGTCGATCCTGAATTCCTTATCCGGAATATCTCTGATACATGCATCGATGATGAGGAAGTCGTCTTCATCGTCTTCTACAATCAGTATCCGGGTAGGCGCATTTGAATGCAGCATTCTGAGAATTAGTTATTTGATGATTGTCCGCGAATTTCGTCATTTTTTTCCACTAATTCTTTTTGCGTTGGGACGAGGGGCAGGGCAATGATAAATACGGCCCCCTCTCCCGGTTTACCAAGGGCGGAGATATAGCCATTATGCATTTCGACGATCTTTTTGCAAAGGGCGAGGCCGATACCAGTCCCCTCATATTCGGCGCTGGAATGCAGCCGGCGGAACATGTCGAAGATCTGATCCGCATATTTTTGATCAAACCCGATGCCATTGTCCTCGATGTAGATGCGCCCGTACCGGGTCTCCGATTCGCGGCCATTTGCGCCGGAGGCCACAGGCGCTTCTTCATACCGGATATGGACCTCGGGCCGGGAATTCTTTTTACAGTACTTGATGGAATTGCTGATCAGGTTGGAGAACAGCGGTCCCATCAGGACGGTGCTGGCAGGCAGCACGGGAAGACGGTCCTCGATCAGGATCCGGGCATTCTTTTCCTTTATATTCCCTTCCATTTCGGACAACACCTCCCCGACGACCTCATTCAGATCCACGTCCTCGAAATTATGGTTTTCGACGGAGATCTTGGAGAACCGGAGGATGTCGTTGATGAGGTCCTGCATCCGTTTGGAAACCTCCTGGATGCGGGTAAGGTATAACCGGCCCTCTTTGCCGAACGAATTCTCGGAATTGGCCAGCAGCCGGTCGCTGAACATGCGGATCTTCCGCAGCGGCGCCTGAAGGTCATGCGATGCCATGAAGGCGAACAGGTCCAGGTCCTTATTGGCGGTCTCGAGCCGGGTGATATTCTCCAGCAATTGCTTGTTCAGATCGGTGACCTTTTCTTCCGAGGCGATCCGTTCGTTGATCTCGAGTTCCAGGCTGCGGTTGATGGCTACCAGCTTCTGTTCCTGGGCGAGCAGACGCTGGTTCTTGCGATAGAGATCGACGAAAACGCCGACCTTCACCCTCAGCAATTCGGGGTTCACCGGCTTGTAGATATAATCCACTGCTCCTGCGCGATAGCCCTTGAAAAGATTTTCCTCGCCGTAATTATTCGCAGTGATGAAAATGATCGGGATATGCCGTAGCCGCTCTCTTTCATAGATGAGCGCAGCCGTTTCGAAACCATTCAGATTGGGCATCTGCACGTCCATCAGGATCAGG
>DASYSV010000392.1:0-4027 GCA_036010185.1 Puia sp. | reverse complement strand
ACGCGCCTCGCCATCGACATCCGAGATATCTGCTGCGCTGATGCCCTTCAAAGAAGGGTTCTCCACATTCGCGATGATGTTGTTCGCATCGTTGACCAGCTTATACGCCCAACTCCATTCATAGGCGGCCCCCGCATCGGTGGAGATCAGGGTAGCGTAGTTATAGTATGGCACTTCGATGCCCTCCGGCTGTGTGGCGAAGGCCACGTCGGTGCCCACCTGCCAGAGGCTCGGCCAACCCTGATGATCCGAATAAGTATAATAAAGACTCAGTTGATAATACAACCCGTTGACCGCCGCCTCGAAACCCAGCGAATCGGTCAGCGTTTGAGGCGAATAGGACGAAAACGGCTTCTCCGCCACAAAGCTCTTCTTACAGCCGGCCAGGCTCGATAATAATCCGACCGACACGATCAATATGATGATATTCTTTTTCATTTTCTTGGTTTTGACAGATTTTAACGAAGTGATACGTTGAGACCGAATACGATACTGCGAACTTCCGGATAGTTAGTGGTCCAGGTGCCGGTTCCCCGCATCGAGTAGTTGTTTTCCGGATCCCAGCCGATCCACTTCGACCAGGTATACACGTTGCGACAGCTGGCATAAAGCGTCAGACCGCCCAGCTTTGCCCGCTCCAGCATCTTCTCGGGAAAGCTATAGCTGAGGGTGAGATCCTTGATCCGCGTAAAGCTGGCATTCGAGCCATAACCGTAACCGCGGGAGTTGAAATAAGAAAGGCCCGGCCAGTAATTGCTCTTATTCGTGGGTGTCCAGTAACCGATGGCTGCCGGAGTATTCCGTCTGCCGGTCTCATCGACATAGTTGAGGTCGGCATTGTTCTTCGTGACGCCCTGCACGGTCTGAATGAACACGCTCAACCGGAAATTCTTATACGAAAAGGTATTCGTCATGCCTCCGGTCCATTTAGGGCGCGTCTGCCCCAGGATCGTCTTGTCCGAAGCCGTAACCTTGCCATCATGCGTGAGATCCGCGAATTTCAGATCCCCCGGTTTCGCACTCGGGTCCTGTTTGGAAGGGTCTTCCCCTACCTGCCAGACACCCTGCCGGACATAGTCATAGACCACGCCGATGGGATGACCGATAAACCATACGTTGCCGGTATCGCTCTTATGGTCGCCGTAAAGATCGAGTATCTTATTTCGGTTGGCGGAATAATTGAGCATCGTTTCCCAATGGAAATCTTTCAAATCGATATTCCTCGTCGTCAGGGTAAGCTCCAGGCCGTCGTTGCTGGTCTTTCCGACATTGTACAATACGCTCGCGTAACCGGTTATATTGGGTATCTGCCGGCTGAGGATCAATCCGTCGGTATTCGCATGATAGACGTCGATGGTACCAGTTACACGGCTATGCAGCACGGCAAAATCGATGCCGACATCGGTCTGGGTCGTGGCTTCCCAATGCAGACCGGCATTCCCAAGGGTTCCCGCGATCACTCCTATCGTCGTCACTCCGTTGAAGGTGTTCTGCACGGGGTTGTCCGTGGTGATCGTCTGATAAGGGTTGATGGCTTCATTACCCGTCTTTCCGTACGATCCGCGCAGTTTCAGATTGTCCACGAAACGGACATTGTTCATGAACGCCTCTTTGGAGACATTCCAACCGATCGCCGCCGAAGGGAACACATCGAATTTGCTCGTATTGGCGCCGAATACCGATGATCCGTCCCTCCGCGCGGTCAACGTCAGGAGATAACGATCGCCATACGAATAGTTGATCCTCGCCATCTGTGAGTTGAGCGCGTACCTGGATTGATACGAGCCGTTGGGCAGACCGGAGCCGGTGCTGGCCGCCGTCAGCGTGGATGCGGCGCCGATATTGCTATAGGTCAGCAGATCGTTCACAAACCCCGTGGCGCTATACGCATCTATGAAATATTTTCGCTGCTCGGCGCTATACAGACCGGTAAAGTCTATATGATGCTCCCCGAAATCCCTGGAATAGGTCAGCAGGTTCTCGAGAATATACGAGTTCGTTTCCGAGTTAAGCGTCGTCGCATTCCCAAGCAGGTTATTCGCATTCCGGCCCGTATAAGTATACGTCGCAGCCGGTGTATACGTCGTCCCGGCATTGAGCCGGAATTTCAACCCCTTCAGTACTCCTCCGAACTTCACTTCTGCATACCCGTTACCGTATAAGTTAGCATTGTGATTTACGTTTGACGTATTCAGACCAAGCAGTGGGTTGGTATACAACAGTTCCGGGTACATCGGGTAGATCACATAGCTGCCGTCCGCATTGTACTCGTTGCCATAAGGACTCATCGCCCCGGCAAACAAAAAGTTCGCCTGCCCGCCATCATAATTATTATAGGTATAATAGGCCGAGGTCCCTACCGTCAGAAAATCGGCGACGTTGATGTCCAGGTTGGCGCGGACACTGGCCCGGTGATACTGATAGCCTTTGACGGCGCCCTTCTGCTTCATATACTCCCCGGAGATAAAATACCGGGCATCCTTCGTACCGCCCGAAAGCGAAAGGGTATTGTCGTTGGTGACCCCCTGTTGGAACACCTGCTTCATCCAGTCGATGGTCTTCCCTGATTGATAATTGGGCAGCTCGGTGGCATTCGGTACGGGGCCGGTCTGCACCTGGTTCGTCTCGGTCATGAAATCTTTGTACTTCTGTACATAGGAAGGTCCATCCCGCGGCGTCAGCTCATGCGATACCTTGTCTACACCCGTATAGGCGCTAAATCGTAATTGAGGTTTGGCAGTCGCACCCCGTTTGGTCGTAACCAAAATGACCCCATTGGAACCGTTGGTCCCGTAAATGGCGGTCGCCGAGGCATCCTTCAATATCTCGATAGAGGCAATATCGTTGGGATTGATGTCATTCAGGGTTCCATTGGTCTTCGACATGGGGAATCCATCGACTACGATATAGGGGCCCGAGTTGGCCGTGATGGAGTTTTGTCCGCGCACCAGGATGGTGGGCTGCGCACCGGGGACGGATGAAGTGTTGGTCACGGTTACTCCCGGCACCGAACCCTCGACGGCCTGCATGACGTTCGTCACCGGCAGCTGGGACAACCGGTCCTTGGGTACCGAGGAGACAGCCCCCGTCACATCCACCCTTTTCTGGGTGCCATAACCGACTACCACTACATCCGACAATTGCTGGTTGGCGATCACCATCTGCACGTCCACCACCGCTCTCCCACGTATGCCGATCTCCTGACCGGCAAAACCCACACGGCTAAAGACCAGGGTGCCGCCCCCCGGCGCCTCCAAAGAATAGTTCCCCTCCGCGTTGGTTTGGGTAGCCTTGCCCGTACCCTTCACCGACACCGTGACACCGCTGAGGACCGAATCACCCGAGGTCACCCGGCCTTTGACGCTGATGTCCTGCGCCCACAGATCCGATGAAAAGGAGAGGCAAAGCAGCACGGTTAAGAACCGGGCGAGTAGCAAAAAAGTGCCTTCGCTTGGCAAGCAATTTTTCATAACCAGTTGTTTTAGACTGGCAATATAGCCAAGACGAACCCAAGTGGTCAGGGGGGTAATCTCAGAAAAAGGGGGGTAATCTCACAATTTCAGCTTGGGGCCGCCCTCCTTCTCACAATTTCAGCGCATCTCTGTCGAGATGATACTTTCCGGAAAACATCTTCCTGTATTTTTTAATATACTCGGAAGGGTTGACCCCATATAACTTATTGAACTGCTCCCGGAAATACTTGCCATCGCCAAACCCTACCTGCAACGCCACCTCATTGACATTCAAATTAGTCGTTATGAACAGCTCGGCCGCCTTTTTCAGCCGGATCCACCGGACAAACCCATTGACGGACAGCCCCGACAGCTCTTTCAAACGCTGATAAATGGTCGAATGGCTCATGCCCACTTCCTGCGACAGCTTTTTTATACAAAAACCTTCATCCTCGAGATTTTTCTCCACCACAACGATGATCCGGTCCAGGAATTCCTTGTCCTCCCCCGAGATCCGGGCAGCGTAGTCTCCCTGCGTGATCATATGATAAAAAGATTCCTTCACCCTGTCCCTC
>DASYSV010000382.1:0-9466 GCA_036010185.1 Puia sp. | reverse complement strand
CGACGGCCGTATGAACAACGTCACCGTAGACGGCGCGAACCTCAATAACAATTTCGGTCTCAGCACCGACCTGCTGCCCGGCTCAGGCAACCCGATCGCGCTCGACGCCTTACAGGAGATATCCATCAACCTCTCCCCCTTCGACGTAAAGCAATCCGGTTTCACAGGCGCCAACATCGCGGCTATCACCAAGAGCGGTACCAACGATTTCCATGGCAGCGCATACTGGGCGTATCGCAACCAAAAATATAACGGTACGAATGTCGACGGTTTCAAGCTGCCTAACCCCGCCAAGACGAGCAACAAGATCTATGGGGCTACATTCGGCGGAGCGATCATCAAGAACAAGCTCTTCTTTTTTGTCAGCGGCGAGCTCGAGCAGAACAGCAAACCGGGTGTCACCTACTACCCGGCAGGCGGCTCCGGCAACGGTATCAAATCGAATGTTTCCATTGATTCGCTTCAAAAGCTGTCCAGCTATCTGCAAAGCCAGTATCACTTCAATCCCGGCGCTTACGACAACTTCCCGACCTTCGATGGAAAGAACCATAAATTGCTGGGCAGGATCGATTGGAATATCAGCAACGTCCATAAGCTGACCGCCAAGTACAGCGATTACTCTAGTACGCAATATTTCACGATCAGCCAGAGCGGCGGCATCAACGGCGCCAATGGCGGAGCAGGCGTCGGCACGGTATATGTTCCGCGTTTCGGAACCCAGGCCATGTCGTTCCAGAACGTCAACTACAACCAGCAGGATAAGGTGAAATCAGGGTCTCTCGAACTGAACAGCAACTGGCAGGGCAGATTCGCCAACCAGTTCATCGCTACATATACCCGGATCACGACGTTTAAAGGGCATGACGGCCCGACCTTCCCCTTCGTCGATATCATGGCGGCCGACAAGACCGATTATCTCAGCTTCGGCAACGAACCGTTCAACGCCAACAATAACAAAGTGATCAACAATGTGCTGACCCTGACGGACAACTTCACCTATTTTGCCGGGAAGCACACATTGATCGCCGGCGTCAACTATGAATATCAAAAGGTGGGCAATATGTTCATGCCGGGTTCGCAGGGATACTATATCTACAATTCGCTCGACGACTTTATCAATAACCGCGCTCCCGCACTTTTCTCCATCAACTATTCGCTCGTTCCCGGTCAGGACGCCGTTTACTCCGCGAACCTGGAAGTTGGACAACTGGGTGTATATATTCAGGACGACTATGTCGTCAATCCCCGGCTGAAAATAACTGCCGGTCTACGCGTCGACGCCCCCATCTTCCCGCAGGCGCCGCTGGAAAACCCGGCAATCTCCGCGCTCACCCTTCAGGACAAGAATGGTCAGCCGGCGCATTACAACGATGGACAATGGCCGAAAGGTTCACTGTATTTCGCACCCCGCGTTTCTGCACGCTGGGACGTCCATGGCGACAAGAGCCTGATCGTTCGCGGTGGGACCGGCATCTTTACAGGTCGCGTCCCCTTCGTATTCCTGACCAACGATCCGAGCACCAGCGGCATGTACACGTTCGGCGCCACCGTGAAGGCAGCCAATGCCAACATGAGCAATTTCCTCTTCAACCCGGATCCGCATGCGTACAATCCCTTTTATAACAACGGCCTCAATCCGGCACAGTTCCCCACCAAGGCAGGCAGCGTCGCGCCGGGCAGCTTCGCGGTGCTGAACCGTAATTTCAAATTCCCGCAGGTATGGCGGACCGATGTCGCTGTAGACAAGGCCGTCGGCAACGGCTGGACGGTGACCGCAGAAGCCCTTTTCACCAAGAATATCAACGATCCCTTCCTGCGTAATTCGGCTCAGAAGGCGCCCGATGCGACGGTTACCGTCGGAGCCAATAACACCCGCGGCTACTACTCCAACTCGGCAGCACGTTATGTGATAGGACCCAGCGTGACGCAGGCGATCGTTCTTGAGAATAACAGCCAGGGCTATTCTATGTCCCTGACGGCCCAGGCAGCCAGGAGCTTTTCGCATGGCTTCTATGCCTCGCTGGCTTACACCTATACCATGGCGAAGGACGTATCGGCCAACCCCGGTTCACAGGCTGCATCGGCCTGGAGTGCCAACTCGACTTCCGGCACGCTCAACGACGCGCAATTGTCGTATGCTTCCTTTTCCGTCCCTCACCGGATCGTCGGCACGTTCTCCTATCGCCTGGAGTATGCCAAACATCTGGCTTCGACCTTCAGCCTTTATTATGAGGGAGCGGCCCAGGGGCGCTTTACCTATATATATAGCGGTGATATCAATGATGACGGCTATTCGAGTTCGGACCTGCTCTATATTCCGAAGGACCCGACCGATATCCATTTTGTCGACCTGGCCGCATCCGGAAGTACACCTGCGTTCACGGCCCAGCAGGAGTCGGACGCTTTCTTCTCCTTTATCGGGCAGGATAAATACCTGAGCAAACACAAAGGCGAAGTCGCCAAACGCAACGCCGTCGTTGAACCATGGTACAACAGGGTCGACTTCGCGTTCGCACAGGACCTGTTCACCAACATCGGAAAAAACAAGAGCACGCTCCAGTTCAATGTTTCGGTGATCAACTTCCTGAACCTGCTCAGTCATAACTGGGGGGTCAAATCCTTCTATGTCCTGAACAACCCGCTGAAGGTGAATAAGGTCGTCAACGGCGTTCCGTATTTCCAGATGGCCGCGTATAACGGCGCTCTGCTGAACAAGACCTATATCAACGATAACTCGACGAACAGCACCTGGGGGCTGCAGATCGGTTTGAAGTATATGTTCTAAAGTCCTGTGCACATAAACAAAAACCCGGCCTCGAGCCGGGTTTTTTTATAACGATCTTATTTTCCCCATCCCCACAACAAAAATTCCGGCATAGCCCTCGCCCAGGTCTCTACAGAATGGTCCCCGCCCTCGATCTCGAGATAGCGGATATCCTTCACCGGGTCATAGCCCTTCACCACCAATTCGGCGATCAGGTCCTTCGTATCGTCGATCGAGTCGATAACCCCATTCCCATTCCGATCCTCCTTCTCGTCCTCCGTACCGCATTCGAAAAAGAATTTCAACCAGGGGTAATATCCGCCCTCACGCACTTCCCGCTGCATGATCCGATCCCTCGCCTCATCAAAATTCGCATCTCCCTTATCCCTGCTCCTCCACCAAAAGCTGCCCGAGAAAAGACCCACCCGCGCAAATTCCTCCGGATGACGCCACACGATATCCATGGCGCTCAACGCCCCAAGGCTAAAGCCGGCAAACGCTTTCTCCCTGAATACCGGTATGCCCCAACGCCGGCGGGTCATGGGGATCAGCTCTTCGAAAACGAAACGCGTATACGCTTCCGCCTTCACTCCCCTTCCCAGGTAATCCGGCTGCCCCGCAGTCCCGAATTCCATCTTCCTGTCGGCGCCGGCATGAATACCGACGCAGATCAACGGACGGATCAGTTCCCGCTCATACAGGTCGTCCAGCATGCCCTCGAGCCCCACCGTACCCAGATCCTGCCCGTCATTGATCAATAACAGGCTTACATCCCGGCTGGCCTCCGATATCATAGGCAGGAAAAAATCCGTCTCGACGATACGGTCGAGATGCAACGATGGTATGGATATGCTTACCCGTCTTGTAGTCTTTTCAATCGACATAGCGTCAAAAATAGTATATTTACCTAGAACGGGCGGAGCCCGTTCCCCACATCATTATTATGGACCTGGACGAAGAATATCACCGCTGGCATTCACCCGTTATTGGCCGCGACTTCGAAATGCTCGTCTTCGGTCATTCCGGCTATCCTGTCATACTCTTCCCCACCTCCCAGGGCAGATACTTCCAAAACAAAGACCAGGGACTCATCGAAACGGCCCGCTGGTTCCTTGAAAACGGTAAAATCAGGATTTATTGCCCCGACAGCCTCGATTCTGCATCCTGGTACAACAAATCCGTGCCCCCGGCCGAACGCGCCCGGCAACATGCCCTCTACGACCGCCTGATACTCGAAGAGATCGCTTCCCGCGCCACCCGGGATACGGGCCACGAACGAATAGCCCTCGCCGGCTGCAGTTTCGGCGGTTATCATTCGGCCAATTTCTCCTTCCGGCACCCCCATCTCGCCGCCTACTGCTTCTCCATGAGCGGCGTTTTCGACATCCGGTCATTCACCGACGGCTATTATGACGACAACATCTATTTCAATAATCCCGTCGACTATATCGTCGACGCCTCCGACCCCGCCCTCTGGAAAATGGGCTTCGTACTGGGTACCGCCGAACACGACATCTGCCGGGGCCAAAACGAATGGATGAGCCGCCTCCTTTCGGCCAAATCCATCCCCCATTGGCTGGACATCCGCGCGGGTCGCGATCATGACTGGCAGGTATGGAAAGAAATGTTCCCCCAGTACATTTCTCAACTCCCGGGCGCCAGCGGCTCCTAACTTCATCACACACCCGAAAAATCGCACAACATGTCTGTCAGCAAAAAAATCGGAATCCTCTACGGCCGCGAACGCAGCTTCCCCATGGCCCTCATCGAGGCCATCAACCGTAAGAATGTTCCCGGCATTACGGCGGAACCCGTCCGCATCGACAAGGTAGCACAGGCACGCGACTCCGGCTACGCGGTTATCATCGACCGGATCTCGCAGGACGTACCCTTCTTCCGGGCCTTTCTGAAAAATGCCGCCCTCTGCGGAACGGCCGTGATCAATAACCCGTTTTGGTGGAGCGCCGATGAAAAATTCTTCAACAATTGTCTCGCCGAAAAGATCGGCGTCCCCGTCCCCAAGACCGTCATCCTGCCTTCCCGCGACCTGCCACCCGACACTACCGATCAATCCTTTTCCAACTTAGCCTTCCCGCTCGACTGGGAATCCATATTCCGTTACGTCGGCTTCCCCGCCTATATGAAACCCTTCGCCGGAGGCGGCTGGAAAAATGTATACAAGCTGCACGACGCGGACGAATTCTATCAACGTCACGCCGAGACGGGACAGCTTGTGATGCTCCTGCAGGAAGAGATCATTTTCGATGAATATTACCGTTGTTATTGTATCGGAGGAAAATATGTCCGCGTGATGCCCTATGAGCCGCGCAACCCGCACCACCTTCGTTATCAGGCCGCATTCTCTCCTTCCCCCGAACGCCTCCGTCAAATGGAGGAGATCGTTCTTCGGATCAATGCCTGGCTCGGCTATGACTTCAATACCGTCGAACTGGCCCTACGCGACGGCATCCCTTATGCCATCGATTTCTGCAACCCCGCGCCGGATGCGGAAAAGACCAGCGTGGGAGAGGATAATTTCGACTGGGTCGTCGGGACTTCCGCGGACTACGCCGTCGAACGGGCCCTGGCCCACCGCCCCGGCATCGACAACCTTACCTGGGGTAACCATCTCCGTTATAGCATCGCACAACAAAAAATCGACTAATTTCACCAAATGGCAGACATCAACTATAGCAACTTTACCCTGGGCATCGAAGAGGAATATATGGTCATCGACCCGAAGACACTGGAATTGAAAAGCCATGAACAAAAGATCGTGACCGAAGGACAAAAGATCATCCGCGACAAGGTCAAGGCAGAGATGCACCAGGCCGTTGTGGAAGTAGGCACCGACATCTGCCGGGATATACACGAGGCGCGCAAGGATGTGTCTACCCTACGCTCCACGATCTCGAAGATCGCTGAAGACAACGGTTTCAAAGTCGGCGCGGCAGGTACCCACCCCTTCAGCCATTGGGAAAGCCAGCTGATCACCGATCACGCACGATATAACGAGATCGTCAATGAATTGCAGGAGGCGGCGCGCAGCAACCTCATCTTCGGTCTCCACGTCCACGTGGGAATGGAAACCCGGCAGATGGCCAACCATATCGCAAATTCCACCCGCTATTTCCTCCCCCATATCTATGCGCTGAGCACCAATTCCCCGTTCTGGGAAGGAAGACGCACCGGCTATAAGTCCTTCCGGACAAAGGTATTCGACAAATTCCCGCGCACGGGCATCCCAGACTATTTCGAAAGCATCGAAGCCTATGACAATTTCGTGAAGCTGCTGGTAAAGACAAATTGTATCGACAATGCCAAAAAGATCTGGTGGGACCTCCGCGTACATCCCTTCTTCAATACCGTCGAATTCAGGATCTGCGATGTGCCGATGACCATCGACGAAACCATCTGCATCGCCGCGCTCTTCCAGGCCGTATGCGCAAAGATCTATAAGCTGCGCTCGCGGAACATGAATTATATCCAGTATTCCCGGGCGCTCATCAATGAGAACAAATGGCGCGCCAGCCGCTATGGCATCGACGGACACCTCATCGATTTCGGGAAAGAAGAAGAAGTCAATACCCGCGTTCTCATCTACGAGCTGCTGGATTTCATCGACGATGTAGTAGACCCGCTGGACAGCCGCGAGGCGACCCATTACGCAAAACATATGCTGGAAACCGGCACCGGCGCCGACCGCCAGCTGAAGGTCTTCGAAGAGACCGGCAGCCTCGTGAAGGTAATGGACTATATCGCCGGCCAGTTCCTGGCGGGCGCCTGATCCGGCGGCACGCTTCCGCGCGCCGCCGCGCAGACTGCTATTTGATGTCGGCCGCCGTCAACCCCGCATTGACCTTGATCGACGTTACCGTCATATCCAGATCGACCTCACCCTGGTTATCATCCACATGCCACGGGAATTTGATCCCGCTCACATCGCGATAGTCACCATATTCCGTGACGGTCTGACCCTGTCTGAGATTCTTGACCAGCCGCGTCCTCAGGCCCGTATTCACATCGTAATAATAGCTGAACACCTTGCCCGAAGGATTCGTGACCTTCAGCTCATAATTGTCCTTGCCATTGATATTCTTGATGCTGGTCAGATCGGTCTTATAACCGGGTTTCGAAAAATTCAGTTCCGGGAAAGGATTCGCTTCCTCCCTGAGTTCCCTTTTCGTCTCATCATCCAACGTCGGCGACTTCCCACCCTGGACGATCGTTACACTGTCGCCCTTTACCAGGATATGCACGGCATGCATGTTCATATCCGGAAGTTCTATATCCTCCGAAAAATCATTCGGCAGAACGCTCATAAGCGTCTCGATCACCTTTTGTCCCTGTACGGTCGCGGTTGCGACGACCTGCAGATCCTTTACGGCTTCCAGCTTGTCCTTCCCGCCGACAGCGACCAGGTATTTATTTACGACTTCGGCCGCCGACACGCCCGGAGGTACCGGCCGCTCCAATGCCTGTCCCGTCCAGGTATTGTTTGAAGGATTGATATCCGGGAAATCATGCCCGGGATCGATGATGATGGATTTGATCTTGGATGTGGAAGGATAAGCGAACGCCTTCGTCCCCCCCTTTTGCCAGATCTCTACCGGCAGAGTAATCGTGTCGGTCTTCCCACTCTCCTGCTGGATGGCCATAACCACCGGCATCGCCATCTCCTCGAGATTCTCGATCGTGATGATCGCCCCTTTGGACGGATCATCCTGCACATATTTTACGTCCTTCACACCCTGATCCAGTTTCCAGTTGTTGAGGACCCAGCCCCGCCAGAACCAGCTCAGATCCTCTCCGCCCGCATTCTCCATACAACGGAAGAAATCCCAGGGGGTCGGATGCTTGAAGGCCCACCGCCGGATATAAGTGCGGAACGCGTAATCGAACCGCTTTTCCCCCAACACATACTTCCGAAGGAGATCCAACGCCAGGGCCGGCTTGGCATATGCCGCGGTGCCCAGGTTAGCGGCCCCGATCACATCGGGGATGGTAAAGAGGGGCTCACTCCTTTCATTGAACATGTACATGGCGGCGCGCTGCTCATCCTCTTTATGATTGAACTCCCCATGATTGAACACCCTGGTGTCGACACCATTGATGAAAGTATTGAATCCTTCATCCATCCACGCATACTTCCGCTCATTGGACCCGACGATCATCGGGAACCAGTTGTGACCGAACTCATGATTCGTCACGTCCCAAAGACCTCCGCCCCGCTGATCACCGCCGCAAAAGACGATACCGGGATATTCCATACCGGCGACGAGACCCGCGACATTCGTAGCCACTGGATACGTAAAGGGAAACCATTCCTGGGAATACAGCTCGATACATCCCTTCACGAATTCAGTGCTCCTCCCCCAGGCCTTCGGATCGGCGGATTCCGAAGGATACACCGACTGCGCCAGTGCCTTCTTCCCACCGGGAAGATTGATCCGCGCCGCATCCCAGATAAACGAACGCGATGCGGCCCAGGCCACGTCCCGCGTCTGATTGCACCGGAAATGCCAGGTCAGCGACGCTTTCGGCAAATGACCCGTGCCCGCCTTCACTTCATTTTCCGATTTTATGACCACGGTCTTGTCACTCGCCCTGGCCTGCGCCAAACGGCTTTGCTGCGAGGCCGTCAATACCTCCTGCGGGTTCAACAGCTCACCCGACCCCACCACTACGAGGTTCGAAGGAGCAGTTATCGTATAATCTATATTGCCATATTCCAGGTAAAACTCGCCCTGACCGAGATAAGGCATCACATTCCAGCCGGTTACGTCGTCATATACCTCCATCCGCGGATACCATTGCGCAATCTCATAGATCCATCCGTCAGCCACCAGCTGACGTCCCATCCTGTCGGTCCCATATTCCGGTATTGAAAACGAATAATCGATCCGGAATTTGATAACTCCGCCACTTGCGCGAAGCGCCTCCGGCAACTTTATCTGCATCCGCGTATCCGAAACCAACCACTCGGCCTTCGTCTCTTTTCCGTCACGCACAATCGTCACTGACCTTATTACATCCCCATCCGTGAATTTCCTGTTCGACCATCTTCCGCCCGTTACCGGGTTCGTGGCCTCACCTCTCGAATCCTCCCGATAAATATTCTGATCCAGCTGCAGCCAGAGAAATGGCAGCTCATCCGGACTATTATTGGTGTAGGTAACCACGACGTCACCGCTCAAAGAATGCTGAGCCGTATCCAGCACCGTATGGATCGTATAATCGGCACGGTTGGACCAATACTGTGCCCCGGGAGCGCCGCCCGCACTCCGGTAAACGGTTCCGTTCGAAGGATAAAATTGCGGATCCCACAATTTGTGCTGATCGAAATGCGAGGGCGTCTGAGCCAGGACACTCCCGGCACAAAACGCAAACAGGACGGCTAAAAATGAATTTCTCATGGGCTAAAGATAAAGAACCCCGCGCAATCCTTGCGCGGGGCTCGTCTCATTAATATCAAAATAACTATTTCGAAGTGTCTGCGGCGGCCGTGTCCGGCGGTATGTACACATGCAACTCACGCATCTCCTTTTCCGTTATCGCCGGCGTCTGCCCGGCCAGCATTCGATCATAAACCACCTTTCCTACGACGAGGGCATCTTCTTTGCTCCGGAACACCTTATTTCCGCTGAGACCCGGCATGATATTCTGATGGAACAACAGCCTTCCATCCTTGAGGATATCGTA
>DASYSV010000362.1:0-3312 GCA_036010185.1 Puia sp. | reverse complement strand
GGGCAAACGACGCGGCCTCGAAATGATGCCGCAGGTCGCCCCAATCTTTCCGGATATCGTGCTCGAGCTCATACCTCCGATGCACAAGCCGCACCTGCTCTTGCCTCAACTGCGACAATCGGTTAATCTTTCTCATGACCTTCTTTTTTCTCAAACAACTCTTCCAGGATGGCATTCATGACGGGCGTCCGGATAAGACTCTTGCGGCTCCACCAGATGATCATCCCCAAAAGGATATCGAAGGTCGCCACGATGAGAAATCCGGCTACGAGGTCATCGAGCACCCGTCCCAGGAGAAGCCCCGCGGCAACACAGATGAATAAGAAGCTGAAAGCCAGCATGGCCGCCAGGGCTGCACCCGAAATTAGCGTCGCAATGACGCCCGACGACCGTTCTGCCAAACCCAGACGCGCCACGTCCATCCGGACATGCGCATATTCACGAACATGATCTACCAGGTCTTCCACTTTTCTAAAGTCTTCCATATAGTTAAATATTGAACCTAAATCTACACCCGGCGCAAACCTGGACTCATGACCTCCGTCAGGAACGCAGATGATATATGTCCCTGAACCAGACAAGACCACCCGACCCGTCGGGCGTCCTAACAGTCACCGGTGTGTAATGAACAGCGGCAGATCGATTGTCTTGACGACCAGGCGCGCCTCGCTGGGTTTCACGAATCTCGACAGCAGGTTGCGCCCATAGGCTCCCATGACGACAAAGGCCTTCTTTTTTTCCAGCAGATAACCGAACAACTGATTGGCAGGGTCCCCCTTCCGCAGCGCCATCTCCACTTCCGGAAAATGGGCGTTCAGCCATTCTTTCATTTTGAACTGGTCGTCGATGACTCCCACATCGTCGCTGCGGACGCTGAAAACGATGACTTTATAGGTTCTCAGCTCGGGAAATAGCTGGCTGAACTGCTTGATCGCATACACGGATGAAGCCGTCCCGTCATAGGCGAACACCAGTTCATCGATACCGTCAAAACTGTACGGAGCGATAAGTACCGGACATTCCGAGGACCTCAGTATCTCTTTTACGAAACGTCCCGGCGTATGACGGTCGGGTTCCCAGGCGGAGAGCTCCGGATCTATGATGATCACATCGGCGAAGCGGCTTTCGCCGATCACCTCGGACAGTGGCAGTCCCCGGTCCCGATGGACCCGCGATAGCGTTTCGCGACAGACACAGGCCTCCCGGAAGCGCTGTATACTGGCTTCCACCGTCTTCTCGTCCGGCATGGCCGGAACGAGGGCCTTTTCCCCACCATCCCCTTCCAGGAATATACCTGTCAAATGTGACTTGCTCAATTTCGCTATATAACAGGCGAAATCGACCGCCGGCATATTCAGATCCAATCCATTCATCACAAGCAATATCTTTTTCATACTTTTTTTGTAAAGGACCGCAGAAAACCACTCATATCCCATGAGAGACATCAGCCCTGCCATTGATCGTCATCACGAGCGGCAATTGTGACCACGATCATCCCCGCCCCTGACGGTACTCATTGTCCCGAACATGTCCCCGGAAATATCTTTGGTTCAAATAAATGACCATGAACCTTTCAGGTGTCACACGGACCAGCGTTCGACAGGAGAAGCCGGTCGTCATCGAACCTTCCGCAGCGATCGTATTGCCTTTCAACCCAAAAATGACGCCCCGGCATGAACTCGAGGCGCTGGTGCAATCCCTGCAGTCCGCTGCCGAAAAGCAATTGCTGGGAGCCCATTCCTCCGGTCAGGCTATGCCGGTGATCCGGCGGCTGCAGCAGCTATTCCGCGGCCTCAATTTCTCTACCCATAAACGCAGCGTGGCGCTGTTCGCATCTGCCGAGACGGCAAAGACCATTTACCTCGATGCCAAAGTCGATACCCGATTGATCATCGATCAGCCCTTCCGCGTCCGCGACCTTGCCGACTGCAAACCCGATGGGAAAGAATACCTCCTATTGCTCCTCAGCGGCAAGCAGTCAAAAATGTACGTTAGCGACGCATCCGGCTTACGGCTGATCAAAAGCAATACCCCTCAGCACCTCTATGCCTACCTGAATGAGGTCCCGGAAAAGACCGGCAATTTCTGTGACAGGAACGACCGCCACGAAATCATGCTCAACAAATTCCTGCACCACATGGACGAGGGTCTCGGGGCAGTCCTCAAAGCCTATCCCCTTCCCGTGTTCGTCGCAGCCACTGAAAGGGTCGGTGGTCATTTCCGCCAACTTACCCGGCACGACCGCAATATCGCCGGCTATCTGTATAAACATTGCATAGATGCCAGTGAACGCGACTTGCAGGAATTGCTCCACCCCATGCTCGACAACTGGGGCCAGGTGACCAGCCAGTTGTTGCTCCTGCAAATGGAAAAGGCAGCAGAGGCAGGAAAACTCGTCGTCGGGATAGAAGAAGTGCGCAAGGCCGCCCGTTGCAGCAATTCCAGGATAGTCATTATTGAAAAAGAATACGCCGACACAGCATCCTTTTATAAACAGGACCCTATCGACGAGGTCGTGGAAAAAGTGCTCGAGAATGGCGGAGAGATCGAAAAGCTCGACAAAAATTCCCTTGCAAAATACGGCCCCATCGCCCTGATCCGATATTATTAACCTTTCAAAATAAATCTACATGAAAGCATTGGTATACGATGGCCCCGGCAAAAAGTCCTGGACCGATAAACCCCAGCCGAAGATCCAGCAACCCGGCGATGTAATCGTCAAAGTGCTGAAAACAACAATTTGCGGCACGGACCTCCATATTCTCAAAGGCGACGTCCCTGAAGTCACCCCCGGCCGTATCCTGGGTCATGAAGGCGTCGGCGAGATCGTCGAGACCGGCGCAAATGTCAGCCAGTTCAAAAAAGGCGACCATGTGCTCATCTCCTGCATCACCTCCTGCGGACACTGTGAATATTGCCGGAAAGGGATGTACTCCCACTGTAAGGACGGCGGCTGGATCCTCGGCCATCTGATCGACGGCGTGCAGGCCGAATATGTCCGGATCCCCCACGCAGACAACAGCCTGTATAAAGTGCCGAAAGGCATGGACGAAGAGGCGCTGGTCATGCTCAGCGATATCCTACCCACAGGATTCGAATGCGGCGTACTCAATGGCCAGGTTCAGCCCGGAGATACCGTCGCGATCGTAGGCGCCGGTCCCGTGGGATTGGCCGCCCTCCTCACCGCCCAATTCTATTCCCCCGCGGAGATCGTGATGATCGACCTCGATGACAACCGGCTCGAAGTAGCCCGCAAATTCGGAGCGACCCGCACCATCAACTCCGGCAAAGAAGACGTTAAAAAGGCCGTCT
>DASYSV010000339.1:0-6225 GCA_036010185.1 Puia sp. | reverse complement strand
CCTGCCCGAGCATCTGCATCCTCTTTTACAGGAATGCGGCATCGACGGCTGTGTTCTCGTACAGGCGGATCAATCCGAACGTGAGAATGAATTCCTGCTGGGGCTTGCCGGATCTTTCGATTTTATAAAAGGTGTGGTCGGCTGGGTCGATCTGCGAGATAGTGGGGTGGAGGAGCGTCTCGACTATTATAAGGGTTTTCCTAAAATGAAGGGCTTCCGGCACGTCCTGCAGGGCGAACCGGACAGGGCCCTGATGCTGGCTCCTTCTTTCAAACGTGGTATAGGCGCGTTGGCTTCGTACGGTTACACCTATGATATCCTGATCTATCCCGATCAGCTTGGCTATACCCGTGAATTTGTGGGATGTTTCCCGGATCAGCCGTTTGTGATCGACCATATCGCCAAGCCGCATATCAAAGATCACTTTATCACAGAGGAATGGCGGTCCGCAATCCGGTCCGTGGCGACGCACCCGAATGTCTGCTGCAAAATATCCGGAATGGTCACGGAGGCCGACTGGGAGCATTGGAAACCCGAGCATCTTCGAGTTTATATCGATACTGTGATCGAGGCATTCGGAACGGACCGGATCCTTTTCGGAAGCGACTGGCCCGTCTGCCTGGTGGCTGCGTCGTATAAGCAGGTGTTCGATGTGGTGAAGGATTATTTTTCCGCCTTTTCGGCGGATGAACAGGCAGCCTTTTTTGGAGGCAATGCAATAAAATTCTATAAATTATGAACCTGGAATTAAAGGATAAGGTGATTGTCGTCACCGGCGGCGCGAAAGGCATCGGCGAAGGCATCGTGAAGGTACTGGCGGCGGAAGGAGCGATCCCGTTCATCGTGGGTCGTAACCAGGCCGATAATGAAGCGACGGTGTCCGCGGTAGAGGCGGCGGGCGGGAAAGCGTATCAGACGGTGGCCGAGCTGACGGATCCCGCAGCATGCGAAGCAGCAGTCAGGGCTGTGGTCGCCACCTGCGGTCGTATCGATGGGGTAGTGAACAATGCCGGCGTCAACGACGGGGTAGGATTGGAGTCGGGCAATTATGAGGGTTTCATGGCTTCTCTTCATAAGAACCTGGTGCATTATTACCTGGTGGTCCATTATGCGTTGCCTGAGTTGAAAAAGACCAGGGGCGCGATCGTCAATATCGGTTCGAAAACGGCTGAGACGGGGCAGGGCGGCACCTCGGCGTATGCTGCGGCCAATGGTGGAAGGAATGCGCTGACACGGGAATGGGCGGTCGAATTATTGAAATATGGGATAAGGGTGAATGCGATCATCGTAGCGGAATGCTGGACGCCATTGTACGAACGCTGGATCAGGACATTGCCCGATCCGAAGACGAAGCTGGATGAGATCGTGAAGAAGATACCGTTGGAGCACCGGATGACGACGGCTGAGGAGATCGCCAATATGGCGGCATTCCTGTTGTCGCCGCGTTCGAGTCATACAACCGGCCAATTGATACATGTAGACGGAGGATACGTCCACCTGGACCGTGCCCTGGCGAATGCCTAAACTTATGAAAACACTTGTTTGTATACAACCCGGAGAGTTCGCCTATCGTGAAGGGGACGCTCCGCTGGCCCGTCCGGGCCACTCCATCATTAAGATCCGCCGGATCGGCATATGTGGTACCGATCTCCATGCTTATGAAGGCACGCAACCCTATTTCAGCTATCCCCGTATCCTGGGGCATGAGCTGGCCGGCGATCTGGTGGATCTCGACCAGGCACCCGGTTTTCAGCCCGGTGAAGCTGTGACTATCATTCCATATTTCTCCTGTGGCCGTTGCATTGCATGCAGGATGGGTAAGCCCAATTGTTGTACGAGCATTCAGGTATGCGGCGTCCATATCGATGGAGGAATGGTGGAATATTTATCCGTGCCGTCCTCTTCGCTTGTCGCAGGACGGGGACTTGGTTACGATCAATTGGCGCTGATCGAGCCATTGGCAATTGGAGCGCATGCCGTTCGTCGGGCCGATATCCGGCCTGGTGAATTCGTGCTCGTGGTAGGCGCCGGCCCTATCGGACTCGGGACAATGGAGTCGGCGCGTATCGCCGGAGGTGTCGTGATAGCGATGGATATCAACGCGGACAGACTGCGGTTTTGCCGAGAAAAGATACAGGTATTGCATGCGGTGAATGCCGCCGACAGACCGCTGGAACAAATAGAGCATATTACCCGCGGGGACATGCCTACCGTGGTCATCGACGCCACCGGCAGCAGGAAGGCCATCAACGACGGATTTCAGTACCTTGCTCATGGCGGACGCTATGTGTTGGTGGGGTTACAGAAAGGCGAGATACAATTCAGCCATCCTGAATTCCACAAGCGCGAAGCAACCCTGATGAGTAGCCGCAATGCGACCCGCGAAGACTTCGACAATGTCATGTCTGCTATGGAAAAGGGACTCATCGATCCGAGGACGTATATCACCCATCGGGTGATCTTCCCGGAAGTTAAAACGGAATTTGCCTCCTGGCTGGACCCGTCGGGCGGCGTCATCAAAGCAATCGTTGAGTTATGAACAAGAAAGTACTGTCTTTTGGTGAGATACTGCTCCGCATCTGTCCGGACGCCGGCGGCGCCTGGCTCAGGGAGAATGAGCTGCCTTTTTATGTAGGCGGCGCCGAAGCGAATGTCGCGACCGCATTGGCCTTATGGGGCGTGCCTTCCGCCTATTGTACCGCATTGCCGGATCATCTCCTCTCGCATCAGCTGGTCGCCTATTTGAAGGAAAAAAGAATCGACACGTCGCGTATCCTTTTCCAGGGACATCGTTTAGGGCTTTACTATCTTCCCAAGGGCAAGGATCTCAAGAATGCCGGTGTTATCTATGACCGGGAGCATTCGTCCTTCTGGTGTCTGCAGCCCGGCACCGTCGACTGGGACACGGTGCTCCACGATGTCGGCTGGCTTCATTTCAGCGCGATCTCGCCGGCTCTGAATAGCCGGGTAGCCCGGGTCTGCGATGAATTGCTCGAGGCGGCGGTCGGGCGGAATATTACTATTTCGGTGGACCTCAACTACCGGAGCAAGCTTTGGCAATATGGCTGCGCGCCCACCGATATCATGCCGGGACTGGTACGCCATTGCGATATGGTCATGGGGAATCTTTGGGCCGCCGAGAAGATGCTGGGTATACCTGTAGATGCTGCGCTGACAGAAGGGCCGAAGGAGGATTATCTCGAACATGCCCGTCTCAGCAGCGAACGGATCATGCATTCATTTCCCCGGGTACGCTGGGTCGCCAAGACCTTCCGGTTCGATCATGGGACGGCGGGCATCCGGTATTACACGACCTTTTACACCGAAGGAAAACTATATTCTTCGCGCGAATATGTCTCCGACACCATCCTCGACAAAGTGGGTAGCGGAGATTGCTTCATGGCGGGGCTGATCTATGGACTATGGAAGAAAATGCCGGTGCAGGACCTGCTCGAATTCGCGACCGCGGCCGCCTATCAGAAACTTTTCATTCCCAGCGATGCCACCGACCAGCGGGTGGAGGACATCGCGCAATTCCTCACGACGTATGAACGATAAGAAGATCATATTGCAGTCCATTCTCGGACAGGGTATCCTGCCTTTGTTCTATTGGGAAAGCCCTTCGGTTTGTCTGAAGGTGGCGCAGACCCTTTACCGCGCGGGTGTCCGGGCCATCGAGTATACCAATCGCGGAACGGCAGCACTGGACAATTTCATAATGTTGAAGAAAACGCTCGCTACCGAGGCGCCCGATCTCTACCTGGGCATCGGCACCATAAAATCGGCGAAAGAAGCCGGGGATTTTGTCCGTGCGGGAGCCGATTTCCTCGTGTCACCCATCGTCAACCCGGAAGTAGCGGCGGTCGCGGAATCAGCGGGTCTGCTCTGGATACCGGGATGTATGACGCCGACCGAGATCTATCGCGCGCAGGAGCTCCGGGCGGATATCGTCAAGATCTTTCCGGCCAATATCCTCGGACATCAATTCGTGAGCTCGATCCGCGAGCTGTTCCAGGACCAGCTGTTCATTCCCACCGGCGGAGTGGAGATCGATGAGGACAATATCCGGAGCTGGGTCCGTGCGGGCGTATGCGCCGTCGGGCTGGGAAGCCGGCTGATCAGCAAAGAGATCCTTCTCACGGAGAATTATGACCTGTTGTATAAGAAGACACTCGAAGCCCTGAAGATTGCGAGGGCAGTCCTGCAGGCGCGGGACGCGCCTGGTCCGAAGGACAATCATTAGCGCTTTGCCCGGGATGCGCTATTTTTCGCTGAAGCACAGACCGGGCACATCTAACGAAAATAAATGAGCATGAACCTATCAAAAGAAAATCTGCCGGCCATTTCGAATCCTGCCGTCATCGTGCCGGCTGAGGCCATTTTTTCCCTTCCGGAAAAAGTTTTGCAGTTTGGCACCGGGGTCCTGCTACGCGGGTTGCCGGATTATTTCATCGACAAAGCCAACCGTCACGGAATGTTCAACGGACGCGTGGTCGTGATCAAATCGACGGATGGCGGCGATGCCGGCGCTTTCGATCGGCAGGATGGTCTTTATACCCTTTGCGTCCGCGGCATCGAAGACGGGCATAAGGTGGAAGAAAATATCATCAGCAGCGCCATCAGCCGGGTACTCTCGGCGCGTGATCAGTGGCACACGATCCTGCAGCTGGCGCATAACCCGGAACTGCGGATCATCGTCTCCAACACTACCGAAGTGGGCATCCAGCTGGTGGAAGACGATATCCGGCGTAGTCCTCCGACGTCTTTTCCCGGCAAGCTGCTGGCTTTTCTGTACGAAAGGTACCAGGCCTTCGGGGGCAGCCCCGAGAGCGGCATGGTGATCGTTCCTACCGAACTGATCGTAGACAACGGGAAAAAGCTGGCCGCCATCGTCAAAGAGATGGCTCAGATGGCGCAGCTGGATGCATCCTTTCTCGACTGGATGGAAGAGCATTGCCGTTGGTGCAGCAGCCTGGTGGACCGCATCGTTCCGGGCAGACCCGATGCCGCTGCGCAGCAACAATTGGCACATGATCTTGGTTATACAGATGACCTGTTGGCGATCTCGGAAGTCTATCGTCTATGGGCGATAGAAGGGGATGAGAAAGTGCGTTCGGTGCTGTCTTTTGCGGCGGCGGATCCGGGCGTCATCATCGAGCCGGATATCGAGATCTACCGGGAGCTCAAGCTGCGGATGCTGAACGGTACGCATACGCTGAGCTGTGGTCTGGCATATCTGTCGGGTTTCGGGACGGTGAAGAATGCGATGGACGATAGTGGCTTTTCGGCGTTTGTGGCGGACCTGATGTTGAAGGAGATAGCCCCTGCGATACCGTATGAGGTGGCGCTGGCCGAAGCGCGGGATTTTGGATTAAGGGTGCTGGACAGGTTTCGCAATCCCCAGCTGCAGCATCAATGGTTGAGCATCACGATGCAATATTCGTCGAAAATGCGGATGCGTGTCGTCCCGGTGCTGCTGAGACACTATCAGCGGCATTCGGAGCCGCCGGCGAATATGGCGTTGGGTTTTGCCGCCTTTCTGCTGTTCATGCGGGGCGGTACCCATCCCGTCAACGATGATCGGGCGGGATATTTTGCTCAGCTGTGGCAGCAATATCCGGCGCCGGAAGTGGCGACTGTCGTGTTGAAGGATAAATCGCTGTGGGGCGCCGATCTCAGCCAGCTGCCCGGTTTCGAAGGCGCGGTGAGACTGCACCTGGACAATTTAATTCATAAAGGGGCTGCGGCGACGCTGGTTCCTCTGGTAAAATTTAAAAGCATTTTATAGTATGCAAAATGTTCTGAAAGTCCATCCGGCCGACAATGTGCTGGTGGCGCTGACGCCGCTGGAAAAGGGATCGCGGATCTCTTTTGACGGCGAGGAATATACGATACAGGAGGTTATAAAAGCGAAACATAAGTTCGCCACCGCCGATCTCCGGCCCGGCGACCCGGTCATCATGTATGGAGTATTGGTGGGAAAGGCCCAGAGCCCGATCAAAAAAGGCGGTCTTATCAGTACTTCGAATGTGAAACATGCGGCCAATGATTTCACTGTCGGCGATCGGAAAACGGAATGGGCGCGACCCGATGTTGCGGGCTTCACCGGCCGCACCTTCAACGGGTATCATCGCGCCGACGGCAGCGTCGGTACGGCAAATTACTGGGTGGTGGTCCCCATGGTGTTCTGCGAGAACCGGAATCTCGATGTCTTGCAGCAGGCAT
>DASYSV010000286.1:0-6009 GCA_036010185.1 Puia sp. | reverse complement strand
CAAAATACTCGCTCATGGCCTTTCTTCCCTTCCCCGTCACCAGCACCGCGCGCGTACCCTCCATCCGACGTAACCACTGCCGGTCCATCATCACCTGCAACAACGCCGCGCCAAGCGAGCCGGCAAGATGCGGACGCCGTTCGGTCCAGTCGAGACAGGCCCTTGCAAAACCTCTCCGTTGCGCACGCAACTCCGCACAATCGATGCCGATAGCATCGAACCATCGATCGCCCTTCTCCGTTACCTCGAAAGTCCGGCCCGACAATCGAATGGTCCCCATCCCCACCAGGCTCTCCGTCACCGCGACCCCTACGCTCCCGGCCAGATGATCATAACACGTGCGACACACCCTGATCGGCGGATCTTCTTTTTCGGCCGCTTGCGAGGCCCCCGGTTTTCGCGGCAGCAACCCCGCCAGCGATTCCACCGCATACGCCACTTCCGGTCTCGAAAAACTATAATACCGATGCCTCCCCTGCACCTCCACCGACAGCAGATCGGCTTTGATCAGCTTGGCCAGATGCATGCTCAGGTTCTGAGGGGATGTATCGACGCATGCCGCCAGCTCACTGGCCGTATATGCGCGGCCGCCGAACAAGATCCATAATATGCGTGCCCGAACGGGGTCGCCGATGAGGGCAGCCATCGATCCGAAATCGTGTTCCATAAATTTTGCATTTACAGTTCAGTTTAAAATGAACTGTCTTTGTACAAAATTAGCTTAAATTACCTAACGACGATACGCACAGGTCCCAGCAACCCGGCTGTCAGGAGTTTCCCATCCGAATGAAAGGGCACGGCAGTCCAGGTGCGCCGATGGGTCTCCGGAAGACGCTGATCGCCGGTGAGGCGATTCGCCCAGGTGTTCGTCACGGTTATTCGAAGGAGGTTGACGCCGGGATGGAGGGCGCGGGTAATGTCCGGGTGATTGCCGCACCAGGTGGTGCCACAGTCGATGCCATTGACCTCAACGGTGGCGATATCGTGGACCGACCCGAGATCGAGGAAGATGTGGCCGGCTGTTTGTGTCCACTGAAATTGGGTGGAATAAACGGCCGGACCGGAATAATACCGGATGGCGGAATCGGCATTGCGGGTCCAATCGGTGAGGGAATCGAACATCGCCGGGGCCACGGGTCCTCCGTAGGCCGTGTCGAATTGTACCGTCCAGGGTCCCGAAACCGAGGTGACCCCGTTGTTCCCGATTGCGATCCGCCGATTCCCGAATAGAGGCGCCGGTCGGCGAAAGACGAGGAAGAACGATCCTTCAGGCGCAATCCCGCAATGGACCAGGGTGCGCCCCTTCTCTACCCGCCAGTCCAACAACGTGTCGATGTCGCCGGTGACGGGATCCCAGCGTTCGGGGATACGTCCCGTAACACGCAGTGATATCTCCGCACTGCGCGGATAACTACTCTGGTTCGAAACGAAATATATATCCATTCCGCCGGCAGTACGATGAGTATAGGTAATAGCCGCGGTATTCGCGCTGAGATCGCGCGGAATTCCGAGACCATCGAGAGTCGCCGCCCGCCAGGGACCCCTGATCACACGGCCTTTTCCAACCGGCTGACCGCTCAACAATCGGTGAAAAACGGCCCGAACGATACTATCCTCCGCATGCATATGTTCCAGCGTATTGGAATGATACGACGTAGCCGGGTCGATCAACACGGTCGCACCATCGAGAACCAACTGCAACAGCCGCTGAGCGACCGCGGCACTAACAGCCCCCGGATCGGGATCCATCGGCGTCGCGCCGGGCATCACCAGCAGAGCATAAGAGGCGCCACCCGGCAGCTCGATGCGCCCGTCGCGAACCGTAGCCAGCCGCAGCAAGACATCGGGATTGAAAGAATCGAATGCATATCCATGCAACGGGTCGAGCCAATCCGCCGGGTCGGCCATATTCGCGCCGTGAGACACGCCGTTGGGCACCTTTGTCACTGGCTCGCCATCATTGCGCAATCGCAGCGCCTCGCTTTCCACCCGGGCAGACCCGAATAGTCCGGGCAGTGTCGATACCAGCCGCTCCGGCAACACCGCACGCCGGGGCAATTCCTCCCCCGTAAATACGGCGATATCCGCCACCGGACGACCCTGCTCCAGCAGCCACTGGCAACGCTGGGTATAGTCGACCCAGGGCCGGGCCTGCGGCCACCAGGTCTGATCGCGTTGCAGATAAGTGCCGACCCCGCCGAGCGTCATACCGGGCCGGCGACCGGTGCCACCGCCCTGCCCTCCCGCCAGCCGGTCCCCTGCAACCCACGGATTATGGACAAAAACATGGAAGACCAGCCGGTTGATGCCCAGCGCATAGTTGCGGTCCTGTAATGGCTTCAGCATTGCCGGCGATTCATCCCAGGCTTCCCGCAATTCGGTAAAGGCCTCGGCCTGTACGATGTTCTTTCCATAAATATGTGCTCCCGATATCGCATCGAGAATATCATTCGGCTTGTCATGCGTCGGGCTGCGCAGCCAGAACTCACCCATGGGAATGTCGGTTTCGCTGTAATGTAACAGGTCGTCACTGGTGAAGGTCGGCGCCACGCATTCCGCGCTGAAGCTGCAACCATGCGCATGCGCGAGTCGCGCCATCGTGCCGTAAAAATTATCGTGCAACAATTCCGCGATCGTCTGCCGGACATCGTGCAGGAAGCGCTCGCTGCTGTCGGCGGAGGCGATAGGGATACCCGCCATCGCGGGCAGCCAGTTTATCAGATCATATCCCCGGCGCCGACGGAATTCGGCGCGAAAGACGGGCGACCAGTTCTGACTGCCGCATTCCCAACTGTCGACATGGAAGACCTTCAATACCCGTCCGGCCAGTTCAGGGCCGGCCTGCCGAAAGGCTTCGCCGAACCAGTGATCGAACTGTATGGTCGCGGCCTCGGGATTGAGCTTGTCGCATTCGAGCCCCTTACCTCCACCTCCTGTGGCATTGACATGTCCAGTTGAAGTATGACCTATAGCCAGTATCGTCCAGTGACCGGGAGGCGCCTGCCAGTCCAAATGTCTCTGCGCGTCTACGTTACGGCTGAGATCGATGATCGCATGCGGATCGATGCACAACGCATCGGGCAGATGCTGCCGTGTCGACGGAAGACTGACCCGCCAGACGGCGCCGGTCTTACCTTCGAACTGATTGATCGCCGGCCACGCCGAGAGTTCGATACCCGTCAGCTTCAGCGTGGGTTTCCATTTGGCTGCGTCGAGGTCTTCGCTGCCGGGCTCGGATCCGGTCTTATCATAGACGAACCGGAAGAAACGGGCCGTTACGGTCCCGATCGAATTTGTTATGTCGGCATCGCCGTCCTGCCATCCATGCCGGGGCGGGGTCAGATGACCCAGCGACCGGAAATGATTCCCGTCATCGCTAACTTCTACCAATAAACGCTCCGCCTGGTAATTGTTCACGCTATGAATGACGATGCTGCGGCAGGTAAAGGGTCTGTCGTATGCATATTGTATCCAGCATGGGTCGTCGCTCTTGAAGGACTCCTTATTACCCGGCGTCGCCAGGAATCGCGCATCGCCTTTGCTGGTCGTGACGGTGGGTGTGAGGGTCCTGTCCCAGTCGGCGGGCGTGGGAAGAGCGAGGATGGCGATATCTTCATAATAGCCCACGATGGCCTCCGGCTGCGGAAGTGTGAGGCTCACCTTTCGTCCTCCTTCGACGCCGGTACGCGTCCATACCACTTTTTGCATCGAAAGCGCCGGCGTGATCCAGGGACCGCCTGCGACGGCGAAGCCGTCGCAGGCGTGCATCGCCAGTCGAAGACCGAGACTGTCGGCCTCCTGCATTGAATAACGGACCAGTTCCCACCAGCGGGGACTTAGCTGTTCGGCGACAGGGGTATAGACAGGCGGATTGGAAGGGCCCTGAATGGGCATCAGGTAGGCGCCGCCGATACCGGCGGACTTCATGGCGACAAGATCGGCACGGATGCCTTCGCGCGAGACTGCCCCGTGCATCCAGTACCAGAATACCCAGGGACGTGCGGAATCGGGCGGATGAAGAAAACCGGACGGCGTCGGCTGCGCCGACGCCGCATAAGAAAACAGAAGGAATATGCTAATCGATAGCCGCATAGTTGATCGTATAATCTTTATTGGGGTCAAGAGTGATTTCGTACCCGTGGCCGCCGGTGGCCCGAATGCCGGCCTCCTTACATACAGGTCGCGTCCTGCTCGAAAAGCGAAGCACCCCTTCTCCCGTCACCGTATGCACTTTCATTCTGCTTCGGCTGCAATATAGTTTTATATTCCCATGCGGGGTCGGTACCTCACCTTCCATCCATTCCAATCCACCGAGGACAGGTTCGACGGCATAGCTCGCATATCCCGGTGACAAGGGGCGTATGCCGAGATAATATTTACCGAGCAGATAGATCGGGCTGGCGCCCCAGGCATGACAAAGACTCTTGCCGAATGGCCGTCCGTACATCGCATACTGCGCCGCACCCTTTTCAGCCGGATCGTATTTCTCCCAGAAAGACGTAGCACCAAGGGATAGCATTCCGCCCCAGTAGTCCCTGATACGCCGTAGCACCTGTTTTTGCTGTCCCATGGCACACAGCGCTTCCAGCTCATAAAACTGCATATACGGGGTGGTTATCTGCTGAATGCTGTCGTTGAGCAATACGTTCCGTTTGACCGACGACCGTTGCGCGGAGTCGAGATAGCCAAAAAAGATCCCGAACATATTGGTGTAGCGTTTGACGTCGCGGCCCCGAACACCATCTATCCGGTCGTGTACGAACACCTGCCGTGCAGGGTCCCAGAAATCAACGAACAAACGCGCGCGCAAGTCTTTCGCTAAAAGACGGTATCCGTCAGCCCCGTGGTTGTCATCCGCGATAGACGCACAAAGTGCCATCGTTTCGAGACTGCGGATATACAACAATTGCTCGAAGCTCAATTCCCCTTTTTTGGTCAACCCGTCGGCCCAATCGATAAAAAGCCAGTCGCCGGGCAATCCCTGCAACCACCCCCGGGAATCGCGTCGTCCCCCGATCCAATTCATCAGGCTCACCATCCGGGGATAACATAGCCGGATGAACGCGCTGTCGCCGGTATAACGGTAATAGTCATAGATACCCATGAACCAGTAGAAGCTGTAATCCATGATCGTATTGATATGACTGGTCACCGGGTCCTTGCCGCGCAATGCCCAAAGTGTACGCTTTACCGTGGCGCTGTCGAAGAAAAGATAATAGTTCATCAGGTAGCTCTGGTACGCGTCTCCCGACCATATCCATCTGTCCCGTTTGATACCGTCGATAAAGAACTCCCGGGTGTTGAGATGGAAGGTGTAGGCGGCAACGTCCCAGATCCTATCGATCTCGGGGTCCGAACAGCGGAAACTGCCCCGCTGAGCCAGCGGAGCGTATTCGAACAGCATCGATACCGAGTCGACCCGGATATCGCCGGTCCATTGGATATTCACATACCGGAAAGCGCGCGATCCGGCGAGAACGGTGTCGGTCGCATGCGGTGCGACGATGTCCATCCGGTCTAGTACTTCACAGCTGTCGACGCACTGCGCTTCCTCGCGTGATTCGCCATAGTATAGCGAAAGTCCGCCGGATCCCTTTAGACCATGGAGATCGATATACCCGAAGGACTCTTTTCCGAAATCGACGAGCATGCCATGGGCCGTCGGTTCGATGCTGACGGCCCGATGCGGTTCGACTGCGAGATGCCAATGCGCAGGGTCCTCGCCGGGTAGCTCCTCAGCGGGCATCCAGACGGTGCCGGATTTATCCGACGCCTTTCCCGACGCGTCGATCCATTCCTTATCCTCGAAAGTGACGGACCAGTTGTCATCGGTATGAAGGTACCGGCCGTCGATGCGTAATGCGGGCGGAGAGGTTTGGTTGTATATTTTGATCTCGATGGTATGATGGCCCGGGGTCAGATGCAACCGGTGGGGCGAGCCGCTTAGCATTTTGCCGTCGAGCTTGCAGTTATATCGGCCTTGTGTTTCCAGGACCGCGTTATCGTCGG
>DASYSV010000284.1:0-2695 GCA_036010185.1 Puia sp. | reverse complement strand
GTTCGTGCGAAATAAAGATCGCCTTTACCCGGCCGATCGGAAGGCCAAGGCGAAGCATACGGCGCTCGGTCTCGCGGCATGAAAGACCAGCATCGACCAGAACGGCTTCCTCCTCATTTCCAATATAATAACAATTGCCGTTGCTGCCCGAATTCAGGGATGCGATGAATAAAGTCATGGATGGAGCAAATTTAATTGTATTTTGGGAACGATATGCTCATCCCCCGAAATTCCCTGATAGTACTCGCCTTTATTTTGGTTTCCAAAACCTCCCGGGCGCAAACGTATCACGAATTGTACCGCCCCGGTTTTCATTTTTCCCCGAAGGAGAAATGGATGAACGATCCGAATGGACTGGTCCGTTTTGACGGGCTATATCATCTTTTTTTTCAATTTTACCCCGGTGATATCGTTTGGGGTCCCATGCATTGGGGACATGCGACGAGTCGCGATCTGATCCATTGGCAGCAGCAGCCGATCGCGCTTTATCCCGACAGCCTGGGCTATATTTTTTCCGGCAGCGTCGTCGTGGATTCGAACAATACCAGCGGACTCGGGGGTGCGGCGCCGGTGCCGGTGGCGCCGGCGGCCAAAATGCCTACCGGGAAGGGCCATCATACGACGGTGCACGTCACGCCCCGCGAAACGGCTCGTTCGTCCATTCCACTTGTCGCCGTATTCACCCAGCACGATACGGCAGGTGAGCACAGACATACTCTCGATTTCCAGCGTCAGAGCATCGCCTATAGCCTGGACAAGGGCACCACCTGGACCAAATATGCCGGTAATCCCGTATTGCAGAATCCGGGCATCGCCGATTTTCGGGATCCTAACGTCAACTGGTATGCGAAAGGCAGGAAATGGATAATGGCATTGGCGACGAAGGACCGTATCACCTTCTACTCCTCGCCGGATCTGAAGGACTGGAAAAAGGAAAGCGATTTTGGCCAGGATGCCGGCGCGCATGGCGGGGTTTGGGAGTGTCCGAGCCTTTTTCCCATGACGCTGAAGGTGCGGGAGATGGAACGGCCGTATTGGGTGTTGCTGGTGAGCAACAACCCGGGCGGTCCCAACGGGGGATCGGGGACGCAGTATTTCATCGGTCAGTGGGACGGCCATGTTTTCCGGCCGCTGGATACGGTCACGCGCTGGATCGATTATGGGCCGGATGATTATGCGGGCGCCGTATGGAACAATATGGGACGCCGCCGGATCTTTTTGGGATGGATGAGCAATTGGGAGTATGCCAACCAATTGCCCACAGCTACCTGGCGGAATGCCATGACCGTACCGCGCAATCTCTTTTTGCAGGAGTCCCGCTCGAAGATATTGCTGGCTTCCGAGCCTGTGTCCGAATTGGAGGCCCTGACCAAACGAAAGGTCGAGTTCCGGCACCTGGTCGTAGACAGCAGCACGAGCCTGACGAATATGATAAAGGATACAGCAGGCCGTTATATCCTCGATGTAAATGGTCCCGCTGATGGAAGCGTCGCTTTTGTTTTCTCTGACGCCGCGGGCGAACGCCTGGTCTTCGGATACAATGCGGTGAAGGATCAGTATTATCTCGACCGCAGCGGAGCGGGGCGTACGGATTTCCACCCGGGTTTCGGAGGGATCTATACGGCGCCGCGTCTCACCAGCAGCGGCAACCTCGATCTTCGTTTCGTCATGGACCGCAGCTCGCTGGAGGTGTTTGCCGACGGGGGCCTGACCGTTATGACGGGCGTATTCTTTTCACAACAGCCGTTGACGCGTGTCAGGGTCAATACGACCGGGCCGTGGGCCATCAAAAGGCTGTCTTATCGGGCGCTGGCTGCCATCTGGTAAAATCTCCCGTTTTTTGGGCCTAGCGATGCAGCTTCTTGAATACATCCTGGCGGTGTTCGCGGGAAATGGGGATCAGGGTACCCGCAATATCGACGCAATTCCCGTCGATGGTGCTGATCTTGTCAAAGGCGATGGTGAAGCTACGGTGGACGCGGGCAAACCGGTCGGAGGGAAGCTTGTCGGTGATCTCGGTGAGCGATTGGTTGGTGATCCAGCTACGATTCGCGGTCTTTACGCGCACATAATCCTTCAGACTTTCGATATAGAGGATATCGCAGAGTTGTATCTTGACGAATTTTCGATCCACTTTGAGGAAAAGGTATTCTGGGGCCGGCGGCCGTGGCGGAGCTTCATTCGTTGCAGGGAGCGTTCTGCTCACTTTGAGCATCTTCTCCATCGCCTTCATAAACCGTGGAAAGGATACAGGTTTGACAAGATAGTCGATGACTTCCAGCTCGAAGCCTTCGACTGCATATTCGCGATACGCGGTGGTAATGATGATGGCCGGAGGGTCTTTGACGGTCTTCAGGAATTCGATACCCGAGAGCAGGGGCATCTCGATATCGAGAAAGATGAGGTCAAAACGTTGGTTCTGGATGGCCTGAAATGCATCCACGGCGTTCTCGCAACGTGTAATATGGGTCGCGTCGAGTCTCCCGAGATAATTCTCCAGCACATCGATCGCAAGTGGTTCGTCATCCACGATCATATAGTGCAGCTCTTTCAGCATACGGGCATTTTGAGATGGACGATAAAAAGCCTGTTGTCTTCACGAATATCCAGGGAGTATCGCTTGCCATACAGCAGGTCGAGCCGGCGCCGGACATTTTTTAGCCCGATACCCTTGGATTCGCCGGTGGTCTCTTCT